>MGUO01000271.1:0-5207 GCA_001800015.1 Elusimicrobia bacterium RIFCSPHIGHO2_02_FULL_57_9 | reverse complement strand
CCGGTAGCAACGACTCATCGAACGCAGATAGTGGGCCTCGCCGGCAACTGTTACGGCTGCCCCTTTAGGCTCTCCGGTGGTCCCCGAGGTAAACATAATGAATGCAATAGTTCGGGGATCGACGCAGACAGGGGTTCGAATCCCCGGGCCGGGACGCAGCGACATACCCCCCCCCTCGGCCTGGGGATCAAGCACATGGCGAGGTCGAAGATCGGAAGATAGCCGGCGCAGCCTGCGGTATCCCAAGCCGTCAACGATGAGCGCTTGCGGCCTGACCAGGCGGAGTTGGGCTTCCAACATTGCATTCGGCTGGCTCGGCGCCAAATAGATAAAAGGTTTCCCGGCCCAACACGAGCCAAGCAGGCCGGCGTAGGCCGACAAGCTGCGCGAAGCCAGTATGCCCACGCGTTCAACCCGGCCGCGGGCCTGGACCCACTCAGCGACGTGGCAGGACAGAGCCGCCAACTCGAGATATGAATAAGAACGGCCTGCGACGTGCAAGGCTAAGCGTTGGGGATGAAGGAGCGAACGTTGGAAAAACAAGTCAGCCAGATTCATATTGCAGCTAAATTTACGCGATCTTTTGGGTCCGCGGCTCCGCGGCTTATTATCCCATATATCCGCAAAAAAATGTTAGCCTAACGGAATATGTCGTTTGCCGACTTGATCGAGGCGCACGCCCGCAAGCAGCCCCGCAAACTGGCGCTGGCCTTCCCGGAGACCGGCCGGGAGTACACCTATCAAGATTTGAGTCGCGCCGTCGAACAGTTCGCTGGATCAACCGTCTCCATGAACTCGGGAGACAAGGTTGCCCTGTTGCTTCCCAATCACCCCGAAGCTTTCGTTACGCTTTTGGGCGTCATGAAACGCGGCGCGATTCCTATCCCGATCGATATAAGCCTTTCAGAAGCCGAGATTAAAACGATTCTTGATCATTGCGGGGCCAAATGGCTCTTTCGGCACGGTGCGCCCCCAGAGACTCTTACGCTTTCTTCCCCACCCGACAAGCATCCCGAAGACATTGCCGTGCTTATTCCCACCTCCGGCACAACAGCAGGATCCAAGGTCATCGCCGTAACTCCGACCTCTCTTTTGACGCGACTTGACGCGACGCGCAAGGCTCTAGGCTTGGATGATTCTTTGGTCTGCGCCTGCATGCTTCCCCTGGCCCATGCCTTATTTTATCCCTGTCTGACTACATGGTACGTTGGAGGTACTCTTGTGGTATGTCCTCCCTTTAATCTGAAGACGGTGCCTTTTTGGGGGCCTTGGATCGGCCGTTACGCCGCCCATACGACGCACCTTATTCCCCCTTTGGCGCGGGTATTGGTTCAGGCCCGCCGGCGCGTCCAAACCAGCGAGCTTTCCTCTCTGCGTTTTATGACCTGCGTTTCCTCACCTCTTGAGCCGAAATTGATAGGCGAGTTCGAAAAGGCATATGGAATACCTTTGCTCAATTGTTACGGCCTCAAAGAGACGGGATTCATCGCCTTCACATCCCAAGATTTGTCCAGCCGCAACCTTGAGGCAGTCGGGGAGATACGTCCGGATGAGACGCGAATTGTCGATAAATCCGGACGACCCGTCCCGCCCGGCAACGTTGGAGAGGTTGTATTTAAAACGGATGCGACTGCTCCTGGGTTTCAATATTACCGGCGTCCAGACCTGAATAAACTGGCGTTTAAGAAGGGTTGGTTTTATACCGGAGATATGGGGCGATTGGATGAACAGGGCCGCCTTTATCTTCACGGTCGGATCAACGATTTGATTATCTGCCGCGGCCGAAAAGTGAATCCGGAAGAAGTGGAAGAAGTCCTGCGTCGCCATGAAGCCGTCTTGGAAGCGGCCGCAAGCGGCATGCCCAACTCTCAAAGCGGACAAAAAGTCGTTGCTTGCTTCGTTATGCGCCCCGGCGGGGAAGCGACGGTGCGGGATATAATCACCCATTGCCGACGTTATTTGGCGGATTACAAATGCCCCGTGAGGATCAAGCGCGTCGCGGCGCTGCCCAGAGGACCCTTGGGTAAGGTACATCGGCCCAAGGTGCGCGGCTTATTCCCCGACCTCGCGCATCCATAACCAACGCGATACACTATGGCCATGGTCCCTGACATTCTGCTTTTGAGCGAAGAGGATTTCAACCCGCAGCAGAATTGGCTCAATGAAGTGAATACTCTCTTGGGACTGGTGGGCCGCGGCCTTCGCCTCCCCCATGACATCCACATGAGCACCACGCTTCTGGCTTCGGTCCTGCAAAGAGAAGGCTTCACCTGCGAACTGGCCGATAACTTTCTCCATCTTCCTCCTCAAACCGCTCGCTTCGAGCGTTTGTTAAGCCATCAACCGCGCGCGGTCGGGCTCTCCACCACCTTTTTATTCAGCGAGGATACAATCCAAGATATCACCCGGCGCATACGTAAGTTGAGCCCGGACTCCCTTATTATTTTGGGGGGGCCTTCCATATTGCAGTTTCCCGAATGGCGGCGTTACGGAGATATCACGGTTCTTTATGACGGGGAACGGGCTCTTCCCGCCGTTTTAAAAACTCTGAAATCAGGCGGCGAGCTGCGCGATATTCCCGGCATAGAGTTCGAAGAGAACGGACGCAGGGTTTTAACCGGACCGGCGGAATTTACCCCGGTTTGCGAATTGCCGTCTCCCGATTGGAGTTACTTGAAGCATGGCCGCCGCGGCGTTTATCCCATAGAAACCCAGCGCGGCTGCGCCTATAAATGTAAATTCTGCACCCACCCTATTTATAGTCCCGGCGCCAAAGGCGAGCGGCAACATCCCATTTCCAGAATCATAGAAGAACTCCGGAATAATTACGAGCGCTGGGGCATTACCTATTACCGTTTTATCGATTCGACTTTTACCTTCCCGCCTAAGCGGGCGGAGCAGCTTTGCCGCGAGATGATCCGCTTAAAACTTCCATTGCAATGGTCTTGCTACGGAAGAACGGATAATATGACCCCGGAATTGGCCGGCGCCATGGCCGAGGCCGGCTGCCGCTGCATTTTTTTCGGCATCGAGTCCGGGGATGACGCCATGCTTAAGAGGATGCGCAAGGATTTAACGATAGACGAAATCTATGCGGGCTTGGAAATCGTCCATCGCCACAGCATCGCCTCCATGGGCTCATTCGTTGTCGGCTACCCAGGCGAAAC
The DNA here is from genome assembly GCA_001800015.1 of Elusimicrobia bacterium RIFCSPHIGHO2_02_FULL_57_9. Taxonomy (GTDB): domain Bacteria; phylum Elusimicrobiota; class Elusimicrobia; order UBA1565; family UBA9628; genus O2-02-FULL-57-9. The sequence continues at coordinate 2,040 of MGUO01000271.1, read as the reverse complement.
AGAAACCTCTGCCGAAAACACGCAGAAACTGATTCTCCAAGCCGGCTTCTCCCTAATCAGCGCCGGTCCTTTCTGGCTGGATTATAATTCCCCGGCCTGGGATTTGCGCGAAGAATACGGGCTTTCCGGCCGGGCGGATTGCTGGAGGCATAAAACCATGGATTCCAAACAGGCCGCGAAACTGACAGGGCGGCTCTTGCGCAATGTCTTGATGAAAAATGCCTCGCGTTTGGGACTAGATTTCATGCTGGCCTCCACTGTCGGCCTTGGCCTGGAATACGACGAGGCGTTATCCTACATGCTCTCCAAAGGCTTGCTCGTGAATTATCGCCTGGCCAAACAGGCTCGACAACCTCTGAACTGTTTTGATCCCATGGAAGTGCAATCCGCCCAACGTCGTTATGAGGCCTTGGCCACCAAGATAGCCGGCTTTTCGCGCCGCTACTGGACTCAATCAAGCAGCGGAAAATACGATAATATCATGCAATTGCGCGTGCGCGCCAATGAAATGCTCAAATAACATGCCGCCGGATATTCTTCTGCTGACCGAAGAGGATTTCCCCGAAGAGAACCGCTATTTTGCCATGATCAATCTCTTGGGCGCTGTCCGGCGCCGGGTCCGCCTTCCCCACTATATCCATTTAAACATCACCCTTTTAGCCTCGGTTTTGCAAAGGGAAGGGTTTAGCTGCGAGCTGGCCGATAATTTTTTGCGCCTCCCGCCAGCAACCCAGCGTTTCGAAAGATTGCTGAAACAGGCCCCGCCCGTGGTCGGCCTTGCCACCACATTCCTTTTCAGGGAAGAGACTCTGAGAGACATCACCCGACGCATCAGAGATTTGAGCCCCCATTCCATCATTATCCTGGGCGGCCCATCCATCTTGCAATTCCCCGAATGGCGCCGTTACGGCGACATCTCCGTCCTTTACGATGGGGAACGGACTTTGCCGGCGGTTTTAAAAACCATTAAATCAGGCGGAAATTTGAGAGATATTCCCGGAATTGAATTTCAAAAAGACGGGCATAAAGTCGCGACGGAACCTTCTGAATTTACCCCTTTGTCGGAACTGCCCCTCCCTGACTGGAGTCATCTGGGCCATGGCCGGCATGGCGTCTATCCCATCGAGACCCAACGCGGCTGCGTTTATAAATGCAAATATTGCACCTATCCCGTATATCAGTCGGGAGATTCCGGAACACAATTGCATCCAATCCCCAGAATCATCGATGAGCTGCGGCACAATTATGAGAACTGGGGAATCACCTATTATCGTTTTATCGATGCGACGTTCACCTTCCCTCGTAAGCGGGCCGAAGATATCTGCCGTGAAATTATCCGCTCGAAATTGCCCATTCAATGGTCCTGTTTCGGCAGGGTGGATAACATGACCCCGGAATTGGCGAATCTGATGGCCCAAGCCGGCTGCCGCTGCATTTTTTTCGGCATCGAGTCGGGGGATGACTCCATGCTTAAAAGAATGCGCAAGGATTTCCGGGTAGAGCACATACATGGCGGCGTTCAATGCACCCATGAGGCCGGAATGGCTACCGTGGGCTCGTTTTTCGTCGGTTTCCCGGGAGAAACCGAGGAGACCCTGGCCAATACGGAAAAAATCATCATCGACTCGCATTTTACCTTTCTAAGCGTGGGCAGCTATTGGGTTGACCCCAATGCGCCGGCATCGCTGCAAAACGAGGAATACGGATTAACCGGACGGGGAGGTCAATGGAAACACAATACCATGGATTCAACCCAGGCCGAGGCTTTAACGGGAAGGCTCCTCAGCAATGTTCTGTCAAAAAACGCAGCCCATTTAGGCTTTGATTTTACCATCGCATCTCTGGTAAACTTGGGCTTGGATTACGATGAAGCCATGCGCTATATGATGGATAAGGGGTTATTGATCAATTACCGGCTGGCAAAAACCTCCGGGCATTCCTTGGATCATTTCAATCCTAAAGAAGTCGAGAGAGCCTGGAGCAATTATCAGCGGGCTACCTTGAAAATCGCGGCATTGGGCAGACCCTACTATACCCAGG
>MGUO01000270.1:4225-5014 GCA_001800015.1 Elusimicrobia bacterium RIFCSPHIGHO2_02_FULL_57_9 | reverse complement strand
GGATTTTCTTTTAAGGTCGTTTTCAGTTTTTCCGGATCAGCGGCATGCCCCCATTCTCCCAATATCACGACAGGCGCCAGTCCATAGCTCTTAAGTATCGAGACGAAGCGATCGCCGAAGGCCCCTGTGCTGTAGACCAAGGCCTGATCCCCGGCAGAGAGCAGATTGGCCACGGCGGATTCCATGGACCCGGTTCCGGAACTCGTCATCAGAAGAACCGTGTTCTTGGTGCGGTAGACGTACTGCATCTCCTTTAGGGTGAAATCGAAAAGCCGGCAGAATTCCTCGGTGCGATGATGCAGAATGGGTTTAGCCATCGCCTCGGAAACGGAAGGGGGCAGGGGTGTGGGGCCGGGAGTCAGCAGTATATATTTCACGAGAGCCCTCCGGGAGGAACCGCCGTTGACGGTTGCCGGCCGACCCACGAAGGCAGTCGAACCGGGGCATCCGCCGCTCCAATGGGGCTTAAAGCCAGAGCCATGACTTCATGGAGATTTTTAACCGGGATCATTTTCATTTCAGCGAGAACTTCCTGGGGTATGTCTTCAAGGTCTTTCTGATTCTGATCCGGAAAAATGACCGTTTTGATGCCTTCGCGGTTGGCGGCCATGGTTTTTTCCTTGAGCCCGCCGATGGGCAGCACCCGGCCGCTTAAGGTGATTTCGCCGGTCATGGCGATGCCAGGCATGACATAGCGGCCGGTCATGAGGCTGGCCAAGGCCGTGGCGATGGCGATGCCGGCCGAAGGACCGTCCTTGGGGGTGGCTGCCTCGGGCACATGCACGTGAT
>MGUO01000270.1:0-4216 GCA_001800015.1 Elusimicrobia bacterium RIFCSPHIGHO2_02_FULL_57_9 | reverse complement strand
CCATGGTGACCCCGCCAACCTCGGTCCAGGCCAGGCCCGTGGAAACGCCCACGGCGTTGTAGGAATTCTTTTCGCGAAAGTATTTGGGAATCCCCAGAAACTGCTGCAGATTATCGGCTTCGATGCGCGCAGACGATACATTTTCAGAGACTATTTTCATCGCCGCCTTGCGGGCTAGGCTGGCCAGCTCCCGGTCCAGATTGCGCACGCCCGCTTCCTTGGTGTATTCCTCGACTACCCGGTCCAGGGCCGCGTCCGAAACGAAGACCTGATCCTTCTTGATTCCGTGCTCCTTAAGCTGTTTGGGCAGCAAATGCTGCCTGGCGATCAGAAGCTTTTCCTTGTGGGTGTAACCAGGAAAACGCAGAATCTCCAGGCGATCCTGCAAGGTGACGGGAATGCCGTCTAAATTGTTGGCCGTGCAGACGAACATCACCTGGGAGAGATCAAATTCGACGTCCAGATAATGGTCCAGGAAAGTGGAGTTCTGCTCGGGATCGAGCACCTCGAGCAGGGCCGCCGCGGGATCGCCGCGCCAGTCCATGCCCATCTTATCGATCTCATCGAGCAAAAACAGGGGATTCCTGCTGCCGGCCTTGCGCAGGGATTGGATGATGCGCCCCGGCAGCGAGCCGATATAGGTGCGGCGATGGCCGCGTATTTCAGCCTCATCGCGCACGCCGCCCAAGGACATGCGCGTGAATTTACGGCCGATGGACTTGGCGATGGAGCGGCCCAGCGAGGTTTTGCCCACGCCTGGGGGCCCCACGAAACAGAGTATCGGCCCCTTAAGGCCTTTGCTCAGCTTGCATACCGCCAGGTATTCAAGGATGCGGTCTTTTACTTTCTTCAAATTATAATGCTCGGCGTCCAAGATGTCTTGGGCGCGCTTGACCTCCAGTTTATCGCGCGTGCGCTTGGCCCAGGGCAGATGAGTCACCCAGTCAAGATAGGTGCGCGAGACGGTCGCCTCGGGGGAATAAGGCATCATTTTTTCAAGGCGGCTTAATTCTTTGGTGGCGGCCTCGAGCGCCCCTTTATGCATTCCCGCTTCCTTGATGGCCTTGCGCAAATCCTCGATTTCCTGGGCGAAATCGTCTTTCTGGCGGAGCTCTTTCTGTATGGCCTTCATCTGCTCCGTGAGATAATATTCCTTCTGAGTTTTTTCGATCTGGGTTTTGACCCGGGTATGAATCTTGCGTTCGATATTGAGAATCTCGATGTCGGCTTTTAACAAGGTGATGATTTTCTCCAGGCGCGGCGCTGCGTCCAGGATTTCCAAGGCCTCCTGGCGCTCGACGGTTTTGGCCAGGGAATTGGCCGCGATGGTGTCGGCCAGTTGCGCGGGATCCTCGATATGGGAAAGAGCGGCCAGGGCCTCGAGCGAGGCCCTGCGGCTTAGTCTGGCGTGTTCCTCGAAAACTTCAACGGCATGCCGCATCAGCGCCTTGATTTCCGGGGTCAGCTTGGAAGATGTTTGCGGATACTCAAGCTCGGCCTCCCAATATCCTTTTTCCTGCAGCAAATCGAATTTCACCGCCTTGGCGCGGCAAACTCCTTGGAGAAAAACCTTCAGCGTGCCGTCCGGCATTTTAAGGAATTGAATGACCTCGGCAAGAACCCCAAGGCCGTAAAGGTCCCGCGGCTGGGGATCCTCGAGCTGCATTTCCTTTTGCGCCACCACATAGAGAAGCTTGTCGCTGTCCATCATGGCCGTTTCGATGGCCATGATGGACTTGGCGCGGCCTACGGAAAGGGGCAAAACCATATGCGGGAAAACCACGACGTCGCGCACCGCCAGAAGGGGAAGGCGCGAGGGCTGTTTCTTCATTTCTTTGTGGCCGGCAACACCTTGTCGACGATGCCGTAAGCCAAGGCTTCCTCGGCCGACATATAATAATTGCGCTCCATGTCCTGGAGCAGCTTGTCGGCGCTCTGGCCGGTATGCCGGGAGAGAATCTCGATGAGACGATCCTTGGTCTTGGTCATCTCCGAAGCCTCGATCATGATATCCGCGGCCTGACCCGAAAGCCTGCCCTTGATCAGGGGTTGATGAATCATCACCCGCGCATGAGGGACGATATAACGCTTCCCCTTGGCGCCGGCGGCCAACAGCACGGCGCCGAAGGACATGGCCATGCCCATGCACATGGTGGAAATGGGAGCCCTGAGATATTGCATCGTGTCATAGACCGCCAAACCCGCGGAAAGCATGCCTCCCGGGGAATTGATGTAGAGGTTTATGTCTTTTTCAGGGTCCTCCGCGTCGAGGTAAAGCAGTTGGGAGATAATGAGGTTGGCCGAGTCGGTGGTGACCACGCCTTCGTTTCCTCCCGTGAAAATGATGCGGTCCTTAAGCAGGCGCGAGAAAATGTCATAGCCCACGGCGGAGCCTTGAGTCCAGCGTTCCAGCACGGTGGGAACGCTCATGCCGCCTCCGTGATAATCGTTTTTCCTCGGATAAAAGCCATGGTTTTGCGGTCGCGGATCACGTCGGCGATGGCTTCCCTGCGCTCCTCGAACATCTTGCGTACTTCTTCTTTCTTGCCCGCCTCTTCCACTGCGCTCAGGTTTTTTTCGAGTTCCAATTCCAAATCCTCATCCGAGGCCTTGATCTTTTCGAGCTGCGCGATGGCGGGCAAAAGATAAGACAGGCGCAATTCATCCTCGGCCTTGGGCTTCAGCTTCACTCTTAAATCGTCCGACTGCTTATCGGACCAGCGTCCCTGCTCGCCCAGCAATTGCCTGCGAAAGCGCTCCAAGGCATGTTCCAATTGGGCTTCGACCAAGGAAGGAGGAAGTGGAATGTGATTGGAGTTAATCAGGGATTGCTCGATCTGCTGCTGCAGTTCGCGCTCGCTTTTGGCCTTGCCTTCATCCTCCATCACATTCTTAAGCTTGGCTTTAAGCTCCTCCACAGTGTTAAAGCCCAGGTCCTTGGCGAACTCGCCGTCCAAGGCCGGCAGGATTTTGCGCTTGATTTCCTTGACAGTGACCTTCAGAACCGATCCCTTGCCGTTTATTTCAACGGTGATATCCTTGGTCTCGCCGCGCGCCATCCCCAGCAGGCCTTCGGCTAATCCGTTCACCACCTGCTCGCAAGACATGTCCACCAGTTCGGCCTCGCCCTTGGTTTTGGCGCCCGTATAATCGATTACCGCATAGTGCTCCTTGCCGATCGCCTCTTCGGCGGCCTTCTCCAACCGGGCGTTGGCTTCGCGAAGTTCCTCAAGGCGTGCAGCCAAGGCTTCTTCGCTGGCTGGATAGAGCTTTCGCCTAACCGCGACCTTCGTGTAATCCTTGGGGATTACTTGCGGAGGAACCTCGACCAACACCTGGAAACGTGCGGGCTTACCCTCATTGTAGGAAGCGTCTTCGACGGTTGGAACGGCGACCGGATGAAGGTTCAACTCGCGCATGCCCTCAGGGACATATTTGCGGATCAGGCCGTCCAAGACATCCTCGCGGGCGCGTTCGGTGAATTCCTTTTTAACCAGATCCAACGGGGCCTTGCCGGGCCTAAAGCCGGGAATCTTCGCGCGCTGCTGAAGGCGCAGCAGATAGTTGTGGGTTTCATCCTGCACCTGGGCCGCGGGGATTTCGACAGAAAAGGTCACCACGCAGCCCTCTTCCTTCACTTTTTTATATCTGACCTTATCGGTTTTTTCCAAGGATGTAAACAACCCCATGCTCTCCCTCCATATTTTCTTATTAAACCAAATTCAGGTGGAACTGGACAAGCAAAAGGGGGAACGCAAAACTATTACTTGACATTGTTCCATAAACGGCGTACAACAGAAAAATGAAGGGTGCAGCCGCGCTTTTCCTTGGGTTTTTGGCTGCCTTGTCCAGGGCTCTTCCCTTAAGACTGCCGACTCATTTGCAGAGAGAAGAAAAGCCATGGTAGAACAGGTATCCAATTATGACCCTCGCCACCGGGTGACAGACCCGCGCGTGCTTAAAGCCACGGGGAAAGTGCCGCGCCACGAGTTTGTGCCTATCGAAGTGCGGGACTTTGCCTATGAAAACCAACCCCTTCCCGCAGGGGAAGGGCAGACGATCTCCCAGCCTTTTATCGTGGGCTATATGACTCAGGTTTTGGAATTAAAGCCCAAACACAAGGTTTTGGAAATAGGCCCCGGTTCCGGCTACCAGGCGGCTGTTTTGGCTGAGGTGGTCAAAAAGGTTTATACCATAGAAATTGTCGATAATTTTA
>MGUO01000269.1 GCA_001800015.1 Elusimicrobia bacterium RIFCSPHIGHO2_02_FULL_57_9 | reverse complement strand
CGCCTTGTACCCGGCGCGGAGCGCCGAGTACCGGGCCGCATATGGATTTGATTCGCGACCCGGTAGGGCAGCTGGCGATAATATTCCTGAAGCGGCTTGACCGTCATGGCGGCTTCTTTGATCACGGCGATGGCGTTGACGGCTGCCTCGCAGCTGTGGATATTGGTGATGCAGGGAATATCCAGTTCAAGAGCGGTTCTCCTTATGGCGTAGCCGTCGGCCCGGGAACGCTTGCCGGACGGGGTATTGATGATGAGGCTCAGATTCTTCTGGCGGATTAAGTCCACCACGTCGGGCTTGCCTTCGCCGATTTTGGCCACTCGGCTGGATTCAATGCCGTGCCGGCTTAGGAATTTGTAGGTGTTTTGCGTGGCGACCAAGGAAAACCCTAGTTGGCGCAGAGCCCGGGCGATTTGGAGCATGCTCGCCTTGTCCTCGTCGCGCACGCTGATGAACACCGAGCCGGAGGAGGGCAGGGACAGTCCGCTGGCTTCCTGGCTCTTGGCGAAAGAGCGCGGGAAATCCGAGTCTATGCCCATCACCTCGCCCGTTGATTTCATTTCGGGGCCGAGTTTCGGGTCAATGCCGGGGAATTTGATAAAGGGAAGCACGGCTTCCTTTGTGGCTGTGAAGGGTAGAGCAAGAGGGGGGTCTTTGAGAAGCTTGACCGGCAAAAGACTTTTCAGTCTTTTGCCGGTCATAATCGAAGTGGCGAGCTTGGCCAAAGGGATGCCCGTGGCCTTGCTGACAAAGGGAATCGTGCGCGAGGCCCGCGGGTTAGCCTCCAAAATATAAACGGCTCCGTCTTTGGCCGCATATTGGATATTGATCAGCCCCTTGACCCGCAGCTGCAAGGCTAGTTTGCGGGTATAGCGGCTTACCATTTCCAGGGCAGCGGGCCTCAGGGAATGGGGAGGCAGGGTGCAGGCTGAATCGCCTGAATGGATGCCCGCTTCCTCTATATGCTCCATAATGCCGGCTACATAGACATCCCGTCCGTCGCAGACCGCATCCACGTCGATTTCCGTGGCGTCCGAAAGAAATCGGTCGATGAGCAGGGAGGGATGGGCGGCGGTTTTAAGATAGCGATTCATGTAATCCGTCAGCGAGTCGTCGTCGTAAACGATTTCCATGGCCCGCCCGCCCAGCACATAGCTGGGCCGGATGATGAGGGGATAGCCCAACTTCCTCGCCAGGCCTAGGGCCTGGCGAGGATTTTTTGCAATTCCGTTCTGCGGCGCGGGTATCTTTAGACGTTTTAATATCGCCCCGAATAATTTTCTGTCCTCCGCGATGTCGATGGAACGCGGTTGAGTCCCCAGGATGGGAATCCCCGACTTGGCCAAGGGCATCGCCAAATTAAGGGGGGTTTGCCCGCCGAATTGGACGATAACGCCCAATGGTTTTTCATGCTCGATAACCTCGAGCACGTCCTCAAAGGTCAAGGGTTCGAAGTAAAGCCGGTCGGAGGTGTCATAATCCGTGGAAACGGTTTCAGGGTTGCAATTGATCATGATGGATTGATAACCCGTTTCGCGCAGCGCCATCGAGGCCTGCACGCAGCAATAATCGAATTCGATGCCCTGGCCGATGCGGTTGGGGCCGGAGCCGATAATAACCACCTTTTTCCTGGACTTGCGGGTTTTAAGATCGCCCGAGTTTTCGTAGGTCGAGTAGAGATAGGGCGTTTCGGATTTAAATTCCCCGGCGCAGGTGTCGACCTGCTTAAAGGCGGGCTTGATCTTCCAGCGACGGCGCAAGGCGCGCAGCGCAGGCTCCTTAAGCCCGGCAAGCTGGGCCAGACGGGAGTCGGAAAATCCCAGGCGCTTGGCATCCCACAGAATGTCTGCCTCCAGCCTGCGGCCGGCCCGCTGCGATTGCGACAATCCTTTCTCAAAATCCGCGATTTCCTTCATTTGGCTCAGGAACCACGGGTCGATGCCCGACGCCTCCGCAATTTCTTCCGGTGTCAGCCCGCGGTCCAGGGCGGTTTTGACGTGATATATGCGGGCCGAAGACGGCATGGAGAGTTTTTCCAGAAGCACTTCCAAATCCGGCCGGCCTTGCTGGGGAATAAGGGCTTCGGCCTCGAAGCCGTTTTTGCCGTTTTCAAGGCCGCGCAGGGCTTTTTGAAAAGATTCCTTGAAAGTGCGGCCGATGGCCATGACCTCGCCCACCGATTTCATGGCCGTATCCAAGGGGAATTCCCCGAATTTCTCGACCGCAAAGCGGGGGGTCTTGGTTACGACATAGTCGATGGAGGGTTCAAAGCAGGCCGGCGTGGCGCCGGTAATGTCGTTGATGATTTCATCAAGCGAATAACCCACCGCCAGCCGCGCTGCGATTTTGGCGATAGGGAAGCCCGTGGCCTTTGAAGCCAAGGCCGAACTGCGCGAAACGCGCGGGTTGATTTCGATAACCACGCGCCGCCCGGTCTTGGGATGCACGGCGAACTGGACATTGCAGCCGCCGGTCTCCACGCCGATGGTGGAAATGATTCTTTTGGCCTCGTCGCGCATTTCCTGGTATTGCCGGTCGCTTAGGGTTTGAGCCGGCGCCACGGTGATTGAGTCTCCGGTATGCACGCCCATGGGATCTATGTTTTCAATCGAGCAAACCACAACGAAATTGTCCTTATAGTCGCGCATGACTTCCAGTTCGTATTCTTTCCAGCCCATCACGGATTGCTCAAGAAGGACTTTCTTGACGGGACTGGCCTCAAGGGCGGTGTGCGCCCGGTCGCGCAGTTCATCGAGATGATAGGCGATGCCTCCGCCGGTTCCCGCCAAGGTATAGGAGGCGCGCACGATCACCGGGAACCCCAGTTCGCGGGCGGCTTGCTTGACCTCGGATAAATCGGTGACTACCAGGCTTTGGGGCAGATCCAGTCCGATGCCTTGCATGGCCTGCTTAAATAGTTGGCGATCCTCAGCCTTGCGGATTGTTTCAAGCTTGGCGCCGATCAGCTCGACGCCGTACTTTTCAAGAGCGCCGCGTTCGGCCGCCGCCACGGCGAGATTAAGGGCGGTTTGGCCGCCTAGAGTTGGAAGAAGGGCTTGCGGCCGTTCTTTTTCGAGTATCCGCTCAAGATAGTACGGGGTCAATGGCTCGATATAGGTGCTGTCCGCCAAATCGGGATCGGTCATGATGGTCGCCGGGTTGGAATTGACCAGCACTATTTTATAACCCTCCTGACGCAGAGCCTTGATCCCCTGCGTTCCGGAATAGTCGAATTCGCAGCCCTGGCCGATGACGATTGAGCCGGAGCCTATGACCAGGATTTTTTCGATATCGTTTCTCTTGGGCATATTAAAAGAAGCGTTCCATTTCCGTGGCTATGACCGTCAAGGTTTCCAGCATGGTCTCCAGGGTGTCGGGATCCTTGGCATGCGGGACGATCCAGCGGATGCTGTTGCCTTCACCCAGGATGTCCACGCGCTCCTGCAGCAAAATTCTTTCCCGCATGATAGCATCGAGGATTTCAAGGCCCGTCGCCTTGTTATTGCAGCGGGCCAAGAATTTGCGGTCGAAATTTTCGTCGCCGGTTGTCACGGGATCGGGCACCACCAAGCCGGCGCGCTGGGCCACCTCCTCCCGAGGTCCGATTTCCACGCGCAGGCGCGAGGGTTTTGCTAGAAAAAGAGATATTTTAACCACTTCTTGTTCCGCTTGTTCCGCGCCATGGGTTTCAATTTTTACCATGCGGCCGTTCCATTGCCCGCTCATGCGCGGCGGGTTGCCCTCATATTGCAGGTTAAGCAGGGGGGCCAGCACCGGCCATTGCATTTTTGGGTTGGCGATTTTATATTGTCGGAAATAATACAGGCCTATCGGGATTAAGCCGAGGAAGAAGATGAGCGTGAACGTCAGCATTGAGAAGGGGCCTGCTTGCGATGGAGCATTAAATCCTTGAAGCGCTGGAAAAGATAGCGGCTGTCATGGGGCCCGGCCGAGGCCTCGGGATGGTATTGCACCGAGAAAACCGGCAATTGGGCGTGTATCATGCCTTCCGAGGTCCGATCGTTGAGATTGATATGCGAGGTTCTCACTTCGCGGGGAAGAGAGGCGATATCCACGCAGAAGCCATGGTTTTGGGCGGTGATTTCCACTTTTTTGGTATCCAAGTCCATGACCGGATGATTGATCCCGTGATGGCCGAACTTGAGCTTGAAGGTTTTGCCGCCCAAGGCCAGGCTTAGAAGCTGATGGCCCAGGCATATGCCGAAAATGGGG
>MGUO01000268.1 GCA_001800015.1 Elusimicrobia bacterium RIFCSPHIGHO2_02_FULL_57_9 | reverse complement strand
TACCGACAAATCGGTAGTGGTGAGCTCCGGGCGCTGTTTTGATGATGGGCCAGTTGCCCGTCAGCTTGGGCATGAGTCCGGCCTGGGCCGGGCCCACCCTCGTTCCAGGAGCCGGCAGCTGGGAGTAGGCGCTGGACTGGATGTAAATCCAGCCCGCGCAGGCTTTATTGGGCAAAGTGAACTGGCCCGTGAATGTGGCTCCGGCCTGGACCGAGATGATATCCCCGCAGGCGGCGTTGTTTATGGCGGTCTGAAGGTTTCCTCCCGCGTTCACGGTTATTACGTTACCCGCGGGAGCGGAATAGGTGGTGTCCAGAAAAACTCGCGGGAGTTCCGGCAACGCCGCCCCGGCGCCGGCGGCGCCGATCAGCAGGATGATTCCAATCCAAGTCATCATAACTCCTCCTTTGCTCAAAGTCATTGAAGCCTCAGCCCTCTTGGTTTGGCCGGAGCCATGGCTGTGGCAGGATTGTTTACGGTGATGGTGACGGCAGCCGAAGTAGTCGTATTGCCGGCCGCGTCTCGGGCCACAGCCGTGAGGGCATGGCTGCCGTTTGAAGACAGCGTAGAATTGAAGGGCGCTGAGTATGGGGGGGAGGTGAGCTCAGCGCCCAAATTGGTTCCGTCGAGTTTGAACTGGACCCCCGCCACGCCTATGTTGTCGGTGGCAGTCGCCGTTACCGCCACCGTGCCCGAGACCGTGGCGCCATTGGAAGGAGCGGTGAGAGAGACGGTGGGAGGGGAAGTGTCGGAGGACCCGGGCGCCTGCCGCCGCACGTACTTGCTTGACACCGTGACCACGTGCACCCAGTTGGTGCCCGCGCGCACGTTGAACGGCATATTGCCCTCGCCCCCCACGCTGATGGCCGTCTCCCGCGGGGACCACGACGCCCCATAGTCGAGCGAGAAGGCGTAGCCGGCCGCGTCCTGGGTGGCACCCTCGCCCCACGCCAGATGCGCCACGCCGCCCGCTACCATGTCCAAGTCCGGGTGGTTGGGGTAGGCCGCAGTCCCTTGCGGGCCGATGATGGTTTGGGCGCCCTCCCACGTCGTTCCGCTATCGTTGGACCGATTGCCACCGAGGAATTCGTTGGCCTCGTCCCGAGGGGTTAGCAGCGTGTTCCAGATGACGAGCAGCCGTCCATCCGCCGCCTTAATCTTCGGGCGGATACCGCCCCGGTCGGACTGTGGATGGTCGATCAGCACCGGGGACGACCAGGAATCACCATTGTTCGTCGAGCGGAGATAGTGGATGCGCGAGGGCGCCACCATGGTAAAGCTTTGAGTGTAGGCCACATGCAAGGTGGTGCCGACGGCGTCGATCCACCCAAGGTTGGTCCCGGCACTGCCGTCGAGGAGAGTGGCACTCCACGAGGTCCCACCGTTGGTCGAGCGGAAATACCAGAGTTGCGCACCGGGCTCGCGCAACCCCAGCACATGAACCGACTCACCCGCCGCCAGGATGTTCGCCCGACGGATCTCCCGGTTGGTGCCCGTAATCCTCACGGGGCTCGACCAAGTCGTGCCGTTGCTCGTGGACTTGCGAAAGTCCAGGTGCTGGTTCTCAGCCCCCATGTCGTCGGCGGCCGTGAGGAGGTACACGGTATCCCCGACCGCGTAGAGGCCCCCATACTGCATCGGGTAGTTCGTGCCGCCGGGCGCGATTGTCGTCGCCGCGGACCATGTGGCGCCGCCGTCCTGGGACGACCGGTGGACGAGATTCCCACCCGTGTGGCCGACAAGATGGACGCGGTTCCCCACTGCAACCCGCGGCTGAGCGTCCACGAGCGCGGTGGGGCTCGACCACTGCGCCGCGACCGGCGCGGGCAGGGTCACGAGGAGCAGGAAGAGGAGCAAGAGAGCGGCGGGCGAGGCGGCCCGCCACCCCGCGCGGGAACTTTGTAAGGCGTCGATGTCGGCGCCGTGTCCTGCCAGCCCGGCGATTACCAGCACCCCCCCACAGGCTTTCATGCCCTAAGCATGGATCATGGAGGTTAAATGGAAGATACACCCTGGTGAAATTTTGGTTACAGGGGGGCGCCGCAGGGCAGGGTCAGGGGATAAGCGGGCCTATTCCCACTTATATCCCTTGCCCATCGAGGATTGAATGCGCCGGCCTAGGGAGCCGAGCTTCTTCCTGAGGCGATGGACCCAGACCTTGATGGTCTGGCGCGTGGCGATCTGATCGTAACCCCAGATGGAGTCGGCGATGAATTGGTGGGTGAGCACCCGCCCTTGGCGGCTGAGGAAGAGCACGAGAAGATCGAATTCTTTGGGAAGCAGCTTGACCTTGCCGCCCTTGACCAATACCTCCAGGCTGTCCATGTTGACCTCGATGTCCTTGGCCTTTAGAGCGCGGTCAACGCGGCCCTGGAACCGCTGACGCCGCAGCATCGCCTCGACCCGGGCCGCCAGCTCCTTGAGCGAAAAAGGCTTGACCAGATAGTCGTCGGCGCCGGTTTTAAAGCTCTCTACCTTATGGCTTTCGTCATCCAGCACGGTGAGCATCAATATGGGGATGGTGGCCGTGCTTTCGTTCTGGCGGACCATCTCGCAGAATTTAATGCCTGAAATGCCCGGCAGATTTATATCGCTTATCAGCAGGTCCGCCGCATTGGTTTTGAGCCATTCCAAGGCGCGGCCCGCCTCCTTGCAGCAGATCACGCAGTGGCCCGCGTCTTCCAGGCAATCCCGCGTGATTTCGGCCGTATTGCGGTCGTCTTCAACGAGAAGAATCTTGGCTTTCATGCGCGCTCCAAGCCCTTGGGCAGGGTAAAATGGAAAACGCTTCCCTTGCCCGGCTGCGATTCGACCCATATCCGTCCCCCATGGGCCTCCACGGTTTGCTTGACGATGGCCAGGCCCAGCCCCGTGCCTATTTTCTCCTCGTTTTGCCCGCTTTCGATTTGCTCGAATTTTCTGAATAAGAGGTGGATTTTATCCGGGGCAATCCCCCGCCCCGTATCGGCGACGAATATCTCCACGGAGGACGGCTCTTCCCGGGCTCCAACGGAGATTCGCCCCCCCTCGGGCGTGAATTTAAGCGCGTTGAAAACCAGATTGGAAATGGCCATCTCGACGCGCGGAGGATCCGCCGAGACGGCCGGTAGGGAGGCGGGGAGCGTGGCGGCAAGCGCCACGTTCTTGCGCAATGCCGTAATCTTCATGAGCTTGATGACCGGATCCACCAGTTCCCTCACGGAGATAGGCTGCAGATGATACTGCATCTTGCCGGCCTTGATCTTTGCCATATCGAGTATCGTGTTGATGAAAACGGTGAGGCGAGCGGTGCTTTCGCCGATAATTTCAACCAATTCTTTTTGGCGCGGGTTCAAGGGCCCCCGCGCCTCCGCGGCGAGGTATTCGGCATACATGCTGATGCTGGACAACGGTCCCCTTAAGTCATGGGTGACGCTGGATATGAATTCGTCCTTGAGCTCGTCGAGTCGGGCCAGCTGCCGTGCCATGCGGTTGAAGCTTTCGGCCAGGCCCGATAATTCATCTCTTGTTTGTGCCGGGATTTTCACGTTGAAATTTCCTTTGCCTATTTCCTCCGACCCCTTGACCAGTTGCCTGATGGGCCGGACCAGCGCCGAGGCCAGGGCCGCCGAAAAAATAATCCCGAGCAGGAATACGACGGCGCTGACCTTGAGCACCTGCCAAAGCATTTTCTCCGTCGCCGAAGCCATGGATTGCCTTCGATAATCCTCGGAAAACCCGATCACCGCCGTGTATGGATTCCGGCCTTGATGGGCCAGCGTCCGGCTCACTTCGGTGCCCATGCCTCCAGGCTTTTGGGCTTCCCAGTCGGCAAGGGAGCGCAGTATCCATTGCGAGCTCGTGTGCACCATGATCTCTCCGTTGGGACGGGCCAAGTAGGCGAAAAGCAGGCCCTGCGTTTTCTTGAGGACCGGGATGTAATTGAGGAGAACGAGGTCATTGCGGCTGGAAAGGGCTTCTTGGCAGACCGCGGCCCAGTTTTGCAGTTGCGCGGCTTGCGCCTCGTTAATAGCGGACTCGATCTGGGCCTTTTGCAGCGCGTAAAGCCCCGCGCTGACCCCGAAAATGGCGATAGTCATGGACAGGCCTATCCAAATGCCGAGTTTTTCGCGTAAATTCATGTGATGCTCAGTATAACAGCCTGCCCCAAGCCTGGCAAGGTTTGCGCGACAGGTTTGCGAACGATATGAAATATCATTGGTCGAGCGCGACGGCTTCATCCAGTCGGGCCTT
>MGUO01000267.1:11643-12337 GCA_001800015.1 Elusimicrobia bacterium RIFCSPHIGHO2_02_FULL_57_9 | reverse complement strand
CCATGCCCTGGCCGCGGTAAGAGCCCAAGGAGCTGCGGTTGGCCTTGTCGAACGAGCATTTTAGGACAAAATGAGGGAAGGTCTTCTTTAAGGCCTTGCCGACTCGGCGCAGCAGCTTTTCCGATTCCAGGCAGCAAGGCCCCGCAATAAAGGCCAGAGGCCCTTTATTGTCAAAAACGACGTTCTTAACCTTGACCTTGACGTTAGACATGGCTGTGGGTCTTGCGCGGGTTTTCAGCCAAGCGGGCGCGTTCCACCGCGGCGGCGACAAAGTCGCAGAACAAGGGATGCGGGCGTTCCGGCCTGCTCTTAAATTCAGGATGGAATTGCACCGCCAAAAACCAGGGATGATTCCTGAGTTCGACGATCTCAACCAGATTCTTGGCCGTGTGCACTCCGGTCACCTGCAGGCCGGCATCATCGATCAGCTTGCGGAATTTGTTGTTGACCTCGTAGCGGTGGCGGTGCCGTTCGTTGATTTGGGTCTGTCCGTAGGCCTTGTGGGCCAAGCTGCTTTTCTTAACCGCGCAGTCGTAAACCCCCAGGCGCATGGTTGCGCCCATTTCCTTCACCGACTTCTGCTCGGGCAAAAGATCGATGACCGGGTAGCGGGTTTTGGGATCGAACTCGGTTGAATTGGCATTGGAGAGCTTGAGCACATTGCGCGCGAACTCGATGATGGCGATCTGCAGCC
>MGUO01000267.1:8405-11597 GCA_001800015.1 Elusimicrobia bacterium RIFCSPHIGHO2_02_FULL_57_9 | reverse complement strand
GACCAGGATTCCGTGAACGTTTTCCAGCTGCTTTCCGATATCGGGGCTTTCGGCGTCTAAAAAGCGGATATTGATTTTTGTGTCGTTGGCCAAGCCGCCGTGCATGAGGGCTTCGCTGACGGACTTGTAGGCGTCTTTATAGTCCGTATACTTTCCGGCCATGGCGATGGTCGCCTCGCGCTTGGGATTCTTGATGCGCGCGACCACAGCGTTCCAGCCGTCTAAATCCTTGGATTGAGTGCGCAGGCGCAGCAGCATGATGATCTGCTCATCCAAGCCCTGTTTGTGAAAGATCACGGGCACCTCATAGATGCTCTCCACATCCGGCGCCTCGATCACGGACTCTTTGGGCACGGAACAGAACAGGCTTAACTTCGCCTTCATTTCTTGGGCCAGCGGCTTTTCCGCGCGGCAGATGATAATATCCGGATTAATGCCGATTTCGCGCAATTTCCCCACGCTGTGCTGGGTCGGCTTGGTTTTGAGCTCTTCCGAGGCCTTGATGTAGGGGATGAGCGTGACATGCAGGTAAAGCACGTTATCCTTGCCGGCCTCAAGGCCCATTTGCCGCGCGGCTTCCAAAAACGGCAGGCTTTCGATATCGCCCACGGTGCCGCCGATCTCGATAATCACCACGTCGGCTCCCTTGGCGGCGGCCCGGTAGCGGCTCTTGATTTCATCGGTGATATGGGGAATAACCTGCACGGTGGTTCCCAGGAAATCGCCCCGGCGCTCGCGCGCGATCACGGTCTCATAGACCTTGCCCGCCGTGAAATTGTTGATGTGATGCATCTCCTTGTTCAAGAAGCGCTCGTAATGGCCCAGATCCAGGTCGGTTTCCGCTCCGTCTTCCGTGACGTACACCTCGCCGTGCTGAAAGGGATTCATGGTGCCGGGATCTACGTTGATATAGGGGTCGCATTTAAGCATCGCCACCGTAAGCCCCCGGGCTTGAAGCAGCTTTCCGATGGAGCTGGCGCTGATTCCCTTTCCCAGGGAACTGACCACCCCGCCGGTCACGAAAATATATTTGGTCATTATTTTTTTCGACTCCTGAGCGCGGAGCGGCCAGGCACTGACGACTTTTGGAAATGCTTTGTCGTCATGCGCCCCAGCAATCTCTTAGCGCGGCGCAAATCGGCCGGCGTATCTATGGCGACTGCAACATCGCAAACCACGGCGGCGTAAATCGACATCCCGTTCTCTAAAGCCCGCAGCTGCTCAAGGCTCTCGGTCTTTTCAAGCGGCGAGGGCCTAAGCCTCACGAAGCTGCGCAAGGCCTTGCGCCGGAAACCGTAAATGCCCAGATGCTCATAATGGGCGGCCGGCGCGCCGTTGCGCGGATATGGGATGGGCGCGCGGGAAAAGTAAAGGGCGCGGCCGTTGCCGGCCAGCGCGGCCTTGACCACGTTGGGGTTTGAAACGCGGCCGGGGTCGGCCAGAGGGATGACCGCCGTGGACATATCAGCCAGCGGATTGTTCTTCAGCAATTCAAAGACCCGTCTGATCGTGCGGGGATCGATAAGGGGCTGGTCGCCCTGGAGGTTTATGATGAAAGGGGTGTTAAAATGTTCCGCGGCTTGGCAGACGCGGTCTGTGCCTGAGATGCAATTTCGGGATGTGAGTATGGCTTCACCGCCGAAGGAGGCAACGGCTTGGCTCACGCGTCTGTCTTCCGTCGCGACCAGCACGCGGCCGACGCGTGAGGACTTGGCGGCGCGGTAACACCATTCCACGATGCTGGCGCCGCCAAGTTTAGAAAGAACTTTGCCCGGGAAACGGGTGGAGCCAAAACGCGCGGGTATGACGACCAGGCACTCTGGCTTCAACGCAGAACCTCCAGAAGCTCTTGCGCCGTGGCCACCGCGGTGCCCAATTTCCCCACCACGATGCCCGCCGCTTGATTGGAGATCGTGGCGGCCTCACCAATTTTCGCGCCACTGGCCAATGCCAGGGTGAGCGCGGCGATCACGGTATCGCCGGCACCCGTGACGTCAAAAACCTCGCGGGCCTGCGTGGGGATATGGGTGACGTAGCCTGGGCCAAACAGGCTCATGCCGTCGGGTCCGCGCGTGATCAGCACGGAATCGCTGCGCAGGGTTTTAAGGATGTCGCGTCCAAGATTTTCCAGGTCGCTCGTTGCGCCCTTGGGGATGCGGCGCATGCCGGCCCAGGCTTCCTGCAGATTAGGCGTGATGCAGGTAACCCCGCGGTATTGCTTGAAATGTTCGATTTTTGGGTCCACGGTTACGGGCATGGCCCGCCGGCGGGCCATGGTGATGGCGGTTTTAAGAATGCGGGGGGAAATCATGCCCTTGCCGTAATCGGAAAGGATCACGGCCTGATTGAGGGGAAGGGCTTGCGCCAAACGCCGAAGAAGCAGGGCCTCCGTTGCATCGCTTAGCGCGCCTTGAGTTTCGCGGTCATAGCGGACTACTTGCTGGCGCTCAGCGATAATCCGGCATTTTTGAGAGGTCAGGCGCCGGGCGTCGGTCACTATATTTTCGATTCCGATATTTCTGGCGATTAAGTCCGAGGAGAGCTGTCTTCCGGCTTCATCCTCCCCGATAACGCCCATCACGCCGACTTTGGCGCCCAGGGCGGCCAGGTTATGGGCCACATTACCGGCTCCTCCTGGAATAAACGACTCTTGGGAAACGGCCACCACGGGAACCGGGGCTTCGGGGGATATGCGCGTTGAGCTTCCGTGGATATAGTGGTCCAGCATCAGATCGCCCACCACCAGCACGGATTTTCCTTTAAAATGGGAGACAAGACGCCTTAGCCCCTGCGTTTGAACGTCGAATCGGCGCGCCGTTGCGGTCATCCTGGAATTAAATTATAACATTTTGAGAAGGCGCGCCGAGATATGGCCGAAAAACACCTCGACTTTAAGCAGCACGGGAACTTTCTTTGCGTCGTCGCTGAGCCAAACCTGCAAGTGCTTGCCCTTTTGAATAAAAATGCCCTCTTGCCGGATGGCGGGTTCGACTAGAATAGTCGAAAACTTGCCCGCCGGCGTTGAAATTTCCTCTTTCTTGATAATACGCACGACCAGCGGCCAATTCTTCTTGGTGTTGACGTCCAGGATGATTTCAGCGCCGGGCGTCAACTTTTGAGCCCGGATATAATAGAGGCTGGAGAGCACGTCCTGCACCACAACGGGCACGGTGCCGCCCTGATAGCTGAAGC
>MGUO01000267.1:7519-8373 GCA_001800015.1 Elusimicrobia bacterium RIFCSPHIGHO2_02_FULL_57_9 | reverse complement strand
CGTTGGCTGGGAGTATCGTAAAGCACCCATTCATCGCGGAAATAGCCGCCCTCGCGCAGCTTTTTCGAATACCCGAGCGAAGAGAGGGTATTAGCGTCCAGCCAGGATTCATTGAAATCCCGCACTTTATAAAAGGCGTCCCAGAATTTATTGGACGAGGCTTGCGAGGTGATATGATAAGCGGGGCGGCTGGAAAACTCGACGATTTCCTTGACATTGAGGCTGGCCTGTCCGACTTGGATCCCTCCCCAGGAAACGTTGTAAAGCAGCTGCTCGGGGAAAACAGCAAGGCTTTGATAGGAGGCGGCAGGCGATAGCGTCGGGCCTTGGAGTTGGCCTGGGTCGGAGATCGCGGCGGAGGAAAATTCCAGCCCGTAAGCCCGAGCCGCCGCAAGCAGGATTAAACAAATCGATCGATGCAGTCCAACCACAGGTTTTTTCCTTTTACGATGTCCAACTTAATGGCCAGCGCGAAAGTCTCGCCAGAAAGGATATTGCGCCAGCCCTTTGGAAAGCGGGTAAAATCCTTGAAGGTGGTCAGCAGCGGCATGTTCTCGCGCAGCTTTTCAAGGGCTTTCAATTCCACGGCCTTAAAGGGATGATGGTCGGGATAACGCCATTTTTGCGCGATCTGCGCGCCGATCTTGACGAGCTGGGTTTCGAATGAAAGAGGTTCGGCGATAGCCGATAAAGCGACGACTTTCCGACCGCTTAGATGCGTCAGCCGGCATTTTTTTTCGGTTTTAAGATCGAAAAGAAAATCAGCCTTATGGGCCGCCTCGAGTATGGGAATATTGCGATGCAGGGCGTGAATCTCTTTCTTGATGGCCTCAAGCTGCGCATCCTCCACATGG
>MGUO01000267.1:3541-7509 GCA_001800015.1 Elusimicrobia bacterium RIFCSPHIGHO2_02_FULL_57_9 | reverse complement strand
AAATGCTGAAATCCATCATCGAGAATCAGCACCTTGGAATGATAATAAGCAACGGCTTCGTGTCCCGCTTTGACGCGGTCGGCCGAAACCAGAATGGGGATGTTCTGGCCCTGGAGGGCCTGATGCATCATCCAAGGCTCATCGCCGCATTGAGCCCAGGGAAAAGCGGTATCGTCGAGTAGGGCCGTGACCTTCCCGCCAACCTTTAAGCGCCCGTATCCGCGGCTTAGGATGGCGACGGCAATGCCGCGCCGCCGCAGGGTTTGGGCGGCCAAGAGCACCGCCGGGGTCTTGCCGGTGCCCCCCGTGGTTAAATTGCCGATGCAGATAACCTTGGCCGGCAGCTTGTAAGATTTTAAGACGCCGCACTGATACAGCCAGCGGCGCGCGGCCACCCCGGCGCTATAGAGCAGGGACAAGCAGAAAAGGCAAAGCCGACCCAAAAGCGAGGCCTGCAGATCGGCGCGGTGTTTATGCCAGGCGGTTTTCGGGCTCATTGCGGCGTGGCGGCGGCCTTGTGCAGAAGTTTTTGCGCGCTCTCCAATACGCGCTGCGGCGAGAGCTGGGTCATGCATTCCAGTTTATAAGGGCAGCGATTCAGCCCGCAGCCGATGCAGAAAAGATCATCCAAGCGGACGACCAGATGCCGGGGATGAGGGGGATTGAAGCTGACCGGGTCGCTGCTGCCATGAATCGTGATGGTGGGCACGCCCAAGGCCACGGCGATATGCTTGGGGCCGTTGCAGTTGGTGATGAGGAGTTTGCAGCGGGCCATCAGGCCCGCTGCCTGGCCCAGCGTTTGAGTCTCGGCCGTTATCCGAGCTCCTTGTCCAATGCCCATTGCGATGTCCTGCGCCAGGTTTTTTTCTCCAGGCCCCCAAAATATTTTTATTTCGCAGCCGTATTGCTTGCGCAGCATTTTTCCCAGTTGGATATAGGACGCCGCCGGCCATTGGCGCGTGATCCGGCGCGAAGCGGGGGCAAAACCGATGACGTTGTCGCCGGCTTTGGGCTTGACGGCAAGATAAAGAGCCGGCAAAAAATGGGCATTCTCGGAAGAGATGCCCAACGACGCCAGCACTTTTATTTTTTCCAGGCCGCCGTAGCAGGCCTTCTGGGACTGCCGCAGAGCCGTGTTATAAGCCCAGCGATGAAAAACATGAGCCGGGCCGGCCTTGACGCCCGCGCCGCTCAAAAACGTCAAAAGGGCCGTGCGCGGGTTGCCCATAAAATCGATGACCCAGTCATAGCGCGCACGGCGCACGCGGCTCATCTCGGAAAGCGCCTGGCGCCAATTTATTGCCTCGTAGACTTGGATTTTCCGGATATGAGGATTGCCGGCTAAAACCTCGGCGCCGGGTTTTTCAACCAGAAAATCAATGGCGGCTTCGGGAAAGCGTTTTTTTAGAGCGGCCACGGCAGGAGTGGTCAGAATGACGTCGCCGATGCGCCGCAGCTGCAGCACCAAAATACTTCTAGGAGCCGAGATCGCGCTCAAAACCTGGCTTTGCCTCGCGTCATGTTGAGGTGGAAATCGTACATAGTGTCATCCCCGCGAATAAAGAGCCGCCTAAGCGGGCCCGAGTCCGGGTTCCAGGGAAGAGGGGAAATGCCTTGCTTGACGGCGAAATCATAGCGATAGCCGGCCTCCCTGGCCGCCCGGCGTATTTCCGGATGATAAGCCCCGGCGCCGTAAGGGTAGGCAAAGCCCAGCAGCGGCCTTCCCAGCTTCTCTTCCAGCCTTTTCTTGCTTTCGTTGAGTTCCCAGCGCGTTTCATCCATGGAAATCGCGGGAAGATTGCGATGCTTCATGGTATGAGAGCCGAATTCAATAAGCCCGGAATTCTGCATTTCCTCCGCCTGTTTCCAGCTCAGCATAGGTATCCAAGGCTCGCCGGCAGGATCGTGCCAGGAGTTATGGCTGTCCATGGTTTCGTAAACCAGGAAGATGTTCGCTTTAAAGTCGAACTCTCTAAGAATCGGGAAAGCCGATTCGTAGTTATTGGCATAGCCGTCGTCGAAGGTGATCAGCACCGGGTTTGCAGGCAGCGGTTTTGACCCTTTCTCGGCGGCATGCCAATCGGCGAAATGAATGGGATTAAAGCCCTGGGTTTTGAGATATTCCATTTGCTTCCTGAAATTCTTGACCGTGACCCAGAGTTTGCGCAACTGAGAGCCGGGGGGATAATCGCCTATTTTATGATACATCAGGGCCGGCATTCCCTTGACTTTCAGGCGCCACCAATTCCAGCGGGCGCTGGCGACAGCAGCGACTGCGACAGCAGCCGCTGCTGTTGTTGCTATCAAGATTGTTCTCCTTGCTCCAGCTGTTTTAGTTTGACATATTTTAACCAGGAGTGAAACGCCGACAACCCGGCCCAAACCAGCCCCGGACAGCCGTCTAAAAATCCTAATTTGAGAACCGCTCGGACGAAAAATTCCCAGGGTAGCAGAAGATGGTGCCAGCAATGAAAGCGTCGGCCCTGGGCAAAGCGCTTTTGCGCGGCCAAAGTTGTGTAGGAATCCATTTTAACCAGATAGTCGCTTAAATCCCGGTAAGGCTCATGAATAATGGCGCCGCGCAGGCGCTGGACAGGCCCTTGTACTTCTACGCCTTCATGCAGCTGAGCACCTGTAAAACGGGCTTTTTGGCGGCGGAAAAGGCGCACATGACTTTCCGCCCCAAGGCTGCCAAAGCGCAGGCGCCGGCCCAGGAAATAGACCTGAAAGGGGATATCAAAGGCGGCCGTATCGCCCGGCGCGTTGAGCTTTTCGATGATTTCCCGGCGCAGTTCGTCGGAAATTCTTTCGTCGGCGTCCAGGGAAAGCGCCCAGCTTCCATTGGCCAGCTCCAAGGCCGCTTGTTTTTGGGAGGCGAAATCGTCAAATTTGCGGAAAAAAATCTTGGCGCCGGCAGCCTCGACGAACTGCGAGGTGCGATCGCCGCTCGATTCATCAACGAGCACGATAATTTCGTTGGCGAGGCCTTTGAGGCTCGACAACGCCGCGGGCAGGTCGCGCTCTTCGTCCTTAGCGATTAAGACCGCGCTTAAATCCACGGCAATGCTCGTTTTATTCTGAATAGACTCTTTCATAAATGCCTTCCATACGCTTCGCCATGCGGCGCAGGCCGAATTGCGACAATTGCTTTAAAGCCTGCTCGCGCAACCGCCGGGCCAAGGCGGCGTCATCCATCAACTTTAAGATATTGGCGGCCAGGGTCTCGGGATTGCGAGGGGGGGCCAAGAGCCCGCTGCGCCCGTCCGAGACGATTTCTGGAATTCCTCCCGCCGTGGTGGCGGCGATCGGTATGCCGCAAGCCGCGGCTTCCAGCAGTACGCTTCCCATCCCTTCTCCCCAGGAAGACAATGCGAAAATATCGAGAGATTTAAGCAAAGAAACAGGGTCCTGGATATGGCCCAATAGCAGGACCTTGCCGGCCAGGTCCATTCTTTTAATCTGTTCCAACAGGCGCGGCCCTTCCGGGCCTTCGCCGCCGATCAGGAAAATGGCATCCGGTTTCTTCATGAGAACCAGCAAGGCCGCCGTTATTAAGTTGTCGTGGTCCTTGTGAGGCACCAGCGCGGCAAGATTGCCTATCCAACTGCCTTGCGTCGGGATGTTGAATTGTGCAGCAATATCCCGACGCAAGGCAGTCCGTTCCTCGGTGGTAGGGCTGCTGAAATAGTCTTTTTTTAGGCCGACCCAAGCGCATTCTTCTTCATCCACCGGAATCCCGTCCGTTACCACCTCAATTTTCCGTGAATCGAGCCCTTCCTGAACCAATAGATCCCTTATCGCCCCGGAGACCGCCACCAGTCGCTTAGCCGGACCGTATTTAAAACGCCGGCTTAGATTCCCGTTCAGGGAAAAATCCACCCGGCGATGCAGCACCCGCGGCGCGCCGTTTGCCGCCGAGGCCAGGGCCGCCAGGCCCGCCGCATGAGCGGTATGGGCATGAATCAGCG
>MGUO01000267.1:2211-3531 GCA_001800015.1 Elusimicrobia bacterium RIFCSPHIGHO2_02_FULL_57_9 | reverse complement strand
GCGCTTAGGGGATCGAATTCCATCAAAAAAGGCAGCTCCAAGGTTTCAAGGTCCAGCCGCCGCGCTTGCTCCTCCAGCGGGGAATTAGCCCGGCAGGCCACGATATTGCGATGGCCCAGCCGGCTTAAGGCCGCGGCCAGGTAAAGCAGTTGGCGCTCGCCGCCCCGCAAACAGCGTTCACCGTCGAGGTGGAATATTTCGTAGCGATTCTTCGTAGAATTTCTCCGTTAAATCGGCGAAACGGCTCACGCTGAAGAGCTGTTCAAACCTCTGCTTGCCCTTCACTCCAAATTCATCCGCGGTTTGCGGGTTTTCAAGCAATCGCAGCAGAGCCTTGGCCATGGCCGGCGCGTCATTGGGGGCAATCAAAAGCCCCGTCTGGTTATCGGCGAGCAAATCCGGCAAGCAGCCGACCGCGGTCGCCACCAAGGGCCGCCCCATGGCCATCCATTCCAGGGCGGCGCGGCAAACCGCCTCCGAGTCGGTGGATGCCACCACGCCGATGCGGCAGCGCGCCATGAAAGCCCAGGGATCCACGACGTGTCCCAGAAAATCAACAACCCCTTTTAAACCGAGGGCGTCTACCTGCCATCTAAAACGCGACAGTTTCTCGGGGCTTCCCCCGCCGGCGGCAAGAAACCGGGCATGCGGGAATTGTTGGCGCAGAATCATGACCGCGTCAAGCCAGGTCTCGTGGCCTTTGACCTCGTCGAGGCGAGCGAGCAGCCCGATCACGGGAGCCTTGGGCATGGGAAGCACGTCGATCGGAGAAGGAATGCCTTGAAAAATCAGCTCGACGCGCGCTTGAGGGAAAGCGGCGCTTAATTGGTTGCGGATCGCGTCGTTGGGCGCGATAAATCCTCTGGTTTTTGAAGCCAAGGCGCGGCTGAGAAAATTGGCGCTCACGGGACGGATATCGCCCCGGGTGCGCAGAACGGGAATATTTAGCCCCAAGCTTAGGGCTACAGCCGCGCTTTGCGTTGAGCCGGTATGGGCGTTCATAAGCTCTATTTTTGCTTTTTTGATTTCGCAGCGCAGGCTGTGGAGGTAAAACCAGGGAAAGTCTACATCCCGGGCTATCAAGCCCGCGTGGCGGGCCTTGGCGATGGAATGGGATACCATAGGAGCCCAAAAATAAACTTGATGGCCTTTTTTCTGCAGAGCGCAAGCCACTGTTAGGGCGTAGTGGGAGATGCCGGAGTCCCAGGTTTCATCGTGGAGGTGGAGGATTCTCATAAACGGATTCCGCCCCGGCCGGCTGTATCGGCCGGGACGGTTGCGCGCTCGCTTCGCTCGCGCGCTTGAGTTAACAACATCTCC
>MGUO01000267.1:1850-2204 GCA_001800015.1 Elusimicrobia bacterium RIFCSPHIGHO2_02_FULL_57_9 | reverse complement strand
CTTGAAAGACTTGGTCGGTAGAAATAAGCTTCATGCACAAGAAGTGCCCTTCGGGACATTCCCGCGCGCCGTGCAAGCCGCAGGGCCGGCAGCTTAGGTCAGCCTCCAGGACGCGGTGTTGGGAGCCGTATGGGAAAAAGCCCAGTTCCCGGGTGGTGGGGCCGAATATCGCCAAGGCTCTCACTCCGCAGGCGGCGGCCAAATGCATGGGCCCGGAGTCGTTGGTGATAAACAGGGACAGAAACCCCAGTAGGGCTTTAAGCTCGTTGAGATCGGTTTGCCCCGACCAGTTGGAAGCTCCCGATTGCGCGGCCACGCGCGCGCAGAGCTGCGAGTCCTGTTTGGCTCCGATCA
>MGUO01000267.1:0-1839 GCA_001800015.1 Elusimicrobia bacterium RIFCSPHIGHO2_02_FULL_57_9 | reverse complement strand
GAACCCGGATGAACTCCGATAATGCTCTTGGCCTCCAGCGCGCCGGCCTTTTTCAGCCGCTCAGTCATGGCGGATTTACGCGTCTCATCCTGGCTTAAATAGATCGATTCGCCGGCCTTGAGCTTGATTGCCGAGCCGAGGGGCTTGAGCAGGGTTAGATTGCGCTCCAAATCATGCATCAGCCAGTTAAACGGAACGGTCTCGGTCAAAAACATTCGCCCGGCGCTCAAGTCAAACCCTATGCGGCGGGGGATTTTCGAAAGCCAGGCCACAAGGGCGCTGCGCAAGGAGCGATGGGGAATGATCGCCAGATCAAAGCCTTGCGCCCGGAGCTGCCGGGCCAGCTTCCAGGGGCCGGAAAATCCTCGGTGTTCGCCGCGCTTATGGTCCAGCAGCACCTCATCAACCCAAGGCGCGCGGCGGAAAATTTCTGCGGTTTTTTCCAAGGTCAGCACGCTTAAACGGCAATCCGGCATAAGTTCCTTGATGCGCCGCGCCAGGGGGAGGGTTAAAAGGCTGTCTCCTAAAAAAGCGCTTTGGATAAGCAGGATTTTCGACGCGCGAGCGGGCGCAGCGCCATTCACGGCAAAATCATCCAAGGAGATGCCGGCGCCAAGCGCGGGGATATCCCAATCAGCAAGGGCTTCGAGATATCTTTCCACCATATGTTTTTCCAATCCTGGAGAGCGCAGGCCGAACGCCACATAAAGCCGCCGCGCCAAGGCATGCTTGCGGTAAACCGACGTTTGGGGCACGCGAGAAAGCCGGCGGATCAGCAAAGAGCGCAGATTGCCGTGCAAATCCAGCAGATGCGTGAAGGATTCGGCGCGAATCAATCCCAAGGTTTCCTTAATGCTTGAGAACGGTATAATGCGGTCGATATGGGGATTGTCCCGCAGCGCCGCGGCGAATTGGGGCTTAACCAAGAAGGAGATGGAGCAATCAGGCCAGCGGGCCTTGATATTTTTAAACACCGGGGCGGTCAGGATTACATCGCCCAGGGAGGACAGGCGGATAACCAGAATCTTATTGGGCACAAACCCTCCCGCCGCCGTTTCTCGACGGAGAAATCATGTCAAATTATAGCAATTTTGGCGTTAAAACCCGGGAGGACAATTTCATGCCGCTTGAGTGAGTGCCGGCAGAGCCATCATGCCGACGGCAGGGGATCTTAATTCGAAGGAGTTTCCCGGCCAAATTTCAATGTGAATTTCTCAACAGGATCTGAAGGTTTACAGCCTTTGAATATTTCCGCTTCGATCGTCAAATTTCCCAAGCTGACTGTTTTGTCCATGTCAGCGTCGTTGCCGGTTAATTCCAACAACTTTACAGTCCTGTATTTTAGTGGAGACGGCGTTATCGACTTAATGCAGGCGGCCTTGAATTTCCTGCTCTCCTCATTCAGCATGGTTTCAGGAATCAAGATGTTTCCCAACAGCAGTAAATCCACCCAACTTCCCTCTCCAATCCAGCCGCCTCCAGCATTTTTATTAGCTGGAATTAAAACTAGATCGCCTAGCCTGATTTCATTGCCGGTTGCGTCCTGACCGACGGCATTCTCAATAACGTGAGCCGAGCAGTGATAGGTATCGCTGCCGCACATTTTGGGGACATGGATCATCATATCCGTCACAAAACTATCCACAAGACCATCCGAGCCGACGCTATCCGGACCAACCGGCATCAGCTTCACTTCCTTGTATTCTGCTGCAAAGGCCCGGATAGGAGCGATTGCCAACGCCATAACTAAAGCTATTAAAGTCTTATTCATATTTTTCATAACCATAGTATGCCAGTGTTGAGGGTTTTGCGCCTGGGTCGGAAGGGAAATAAATCAGA
>MGUO01000266.1:2448-4268 GCA_001800015.1 Elusimicrobia bacterium RIFCSPHIGHO2_02_FULL_57_9 | reverse complement strand
GCTTCCGGCCTCGCTTTAGTGCCGCGCCGGCGGCGCGATCCTCTTAAAGCCACCTCTTACGGTACGGGTCAACTGATTGATGCCGCACTGAAGGCTCGTGCCAAAGTCATCATCATCGGCCTGGGCGGCAGCGCGACCAACGATGGGGGAGCCGGCATGGCCCAGGCTTTGGGCTGCCGTCTGCTCGACGCCTCGGGTCGGCCGATCGGTCTGGGCGCAGCGCAGTTGCTTAAGCTTAAACGCATCGAGCCGGGCGCCTTAAAATCTCGGCTTTCGGGAGTTCGGGTTATCGGGGTTTGCGACGTGAGCAATCCGCTTATCGGGCCTAGAGGCTCGGCGCGGGTTTACGGGCCGCAAAAAGGAGCAACGCCGAAGATGGTCGCTATTTTGGAAAAGGCTTTGCGCCGTTATGCTCAGGTCTTAAAGCGGGACTGTCGCGCGGACGTCGCCCGGAAGCCCGGCTCGGGAGCCGCCGGAGGTCTGGGCGCCGGACTCTTGGCTTTTCTCAATGCCGAGCTCGTTGCCGGCGCGAATTATGTGCTTAAGGAAATTGGAATCGCTCTCTCGCTTTCGCGCGCCGGCGCGGTTTTTACGGGGGAGGGCAGGTTGGATTCCACCAGTTTTTACGGCAAGGCCCCTGTCGAGTTGGCGCGCCTGGCCCGTTTAATGGGCGTGCCGGCGGCTTGCGTCTGCGGTGAAATTGATCCCGGGGTGAGGTCCAGGCTTGCGGGCGCGGGGATCGGCGCGGCGGTGGCCTTGGCCGAGGTTGGAGCCAAGCCCTCCGATTCCATCGCGAAAGCCCGGCTTTGGGTGGAAAAAGCCGGGGCCTTGGCCGTGCGCCGGCTGTTGTTGGCGGGCGCTATTCTGGGCTTTTTCGGCTCGTCTGTACGGGCGGCTGACTTTGCCGAGATCGACCGGCTTTATTTTCATCGCCATGACACCGGCAATCTCGAGCGATGCCTTTCAAAAATCGAGGCAGCCCTGGCGCAGAACCCCAATGACGCCGAGTTGCTTTGGCGGCAAGGCCGGGGTTTGGTGCGTTTAGGCGAGCGGCAAAATAAAAAGGAAAAAATAGCGGCTTTCAAACGCGCCGAAACGCTTCTGCGCAGAGCCGTGGAATTAAACCCTCAGAATGCCGAGGCTCATTTCTTCCTGGGCATCGCCATGGGCCGCCGCGGCCAAGCCCGCGGCGTTCTTAAATCCCTGTTTTTAGTGGGCCCCTTGCGGCGCGAGATGGAAACCGTGCTTAAGCTCGACCCTCATCACGGCGGCGCCCACCGTGTGCTGGGGGAGATGTACATGCAGTTGCCCGGCCTTGCCGGGGGCAGCAAGACCAAGGCCGTGGGAGAACTTGAGCAGGCGGTTAAGCTGGAGCCCAATGGCATGGCTCATTATGCTCCGCTGGCCGAAGCCTATCTTGCTGTCGGGAACAAAGACAAGGCCATCGCCGTTCTCAATCGGGGCCTCACGATAAAAGAACCCGCCGATCCCTCCGAGTACGCGGGCAATAGAAAGAAAATAGGCGAGATGCTGAAGGATCTGGGCCCGCAGTAAAAAACTCGTCATCACGAAACCGAAATGTTGTCAATCAGCCGTGTTTTGCCCATGCGAATGGCAGCCAGTAAGCGCAATTGTCCCTTGCGCTGCTTGGCGGGCAGAAGTGTTCGGGCCTCCAGCAAGCTGACATAGTCGATGGACACTCCGGGAATTTTAAGGATTTCCCGGCGCACTTCCGACAGCGGTCTTCTGCGGCCCAATTTCAGAGCGGCGTAAAGGCGCGGCGCGGCTTGGCGCTCGGCGGGGCTTAAGTAGCGATTGCG
>MGUO01000266.1:0-2406 GCA_001800015.1 Elusimicrobia bacterium RIFCSPHIGHO2_02_FULL_57_9 | reverse complement strand
GCCGATGAAGGAAACGGGCAGGTTTAAATCCTCGCGCATTTTGCGTATGATCATCAACTGCTGATAGTCTTTCTCTCCGAAATAGGCGCGGTCGGGGCGCACGGTTTGAAGCAGCTTAAGCACCACGGTGGCCACCCCCTTAAAATGGCCGGGCCTAAAGCGCCCGCAGAGAATATCGGAGAGCCCCCGCACCTTGACATAGGTTTTATATCCCTCGGGATAAACGTCGCGGGTTTTCGGTCGAAAGATCGCGTCCACGCCGAGAGAGGCGCAAATTTTTTTGTCGGAGGTGAAAGCGCGCGGGTAGCGGGAATAATCCTCGTTAGGGCCGAACTGAGCCGGATTGACGAAAATGGAGACTACCACCCGCCGGTTCTCCCGCCGGGCCCGGCGGATCAGCGCGCCGTGCCCCGCGTGCAAGGCTCCCATGGTGGGGACAAAGCCGATTAAATCCCCTTTCTTGCTCCATGCGGCGCTTAAGCCCGACATGAGCGCCGGCTCGGCGATGTCTTTGATCACAAATGTTTTTTGAAGAATCCCGCCACACGGGTTTCGTACTCAAGGCCGGCGGCCTCGTGGCACTTGGCATGTTCGGCGCCGGGGATAATCCAGAGCTGTTTTGGATCGCCTGCCGCCGCGTAGAGGGCCGTCACGTCTTTTTCGAGCATGAGCCTATCCTTGGCTCCGCCGATCACCAGCAGGGGCCGGGGAGAAATCCGGGGCACGAAGGCGATGGGGCTATAGCCGTCGACTTTGGGCTGGCCCACGCGCAGGCGCAGCATAAAAAGCGTGAGCATGACGAAGGGGAAATAGGGCAGGTGGTAATGATTCCAGCTCCATTGGCGCACAACCCGGGTATAGTCGGTGAAAGGGCTTTCCAGCACGGCGGCCTTGATTTGCGGGTAGTCCGGCATGGCCATGCAAGCGACCGCCGCCCCCATGGAAAGCCCGAAGACGCCCAGCTTCTTTAGGCATTGCGGTTTGTGTTCCCGCAGATAATTCATGGCCGCCTCGAAATCGATCAGTTCAAGATATCCCATCGTGGTCATGTCGCGCTCGCTTTCCCCGTGGGAACGGTTGTCGAAGTAGAAAAGATTGAATCCCGAAGCATGGTTTAAAAAATAGGTGATTTTAAGCAGATCCCCTTTGTTGTCGCCCCAGCCGTGGCACATGAGGATGGTGCGGCCGCCTCCATCGGGGGCGGCCATGAACCAGCCTTTTAAAGTCAGGCCGTCTCGGGTTTTAAAAGAGACCTTCTCGTAGCGCACCCCGAATTGCTCCGGGAAAACTTCCATGCGGCTCATTTTGGGAGGGTAGAGGATGATTCCTGCTCCCCAATAGCACAGGGCCAACAGGCCGAGGGTTACAAGCGCTGAGGCGGCCCAGATGGTCATGAAAGGCGGTAAAAAATCACCTTAGGGTATTTATACGATCGGCAAACTCATGCTCAGCGGCGGGAAAAGAGCCGTCCCGCACCTCGCGGGCATAGGCCGCCACGGCGGCAAGCGCGGCGCGACGCAAATCGGCGTAGCGTTTGACGAACTTAAGCTCCGGGCCATCGGAAAGCCCGAGCATGTCGTCTAAAACCAAAATCTGGCCGTCGCAATGCGAGCCCGCGCCGATGCCGATGGTGGGAATGGAGAGCTTGCGGGTTATTTCCCGGGCCAGGGTGGGCGGCACGCACTCAAGCACCACGGCGAAGGCCCCGGCGCCCTCGAGGATCTTGGCTTCGGTCAGCATGTGTTCGGCTTCCTGGGGCTTGCGCCCTTGCACCTTGTAACCGCCCAGCCTGTTGACGGCCTGGGGCGTAAGCCCCAGATGGCCCATGACCGGAATATTGATCTTGAGCAATTCCTTGATCATCGGCGCGGTCTCAATGCCGCCTTCCAGCTTCACCGCGTGAGCCCCGCCCTCTTTCATAAGACGGCCGGCGTTGCGCAAGGTTTCTTTGACATCGAGCTCGTAGCTGAGATAGGGCATGTCGGCGACCAGAAGGGCCCGGCTATTGCCGCGCTTGGCGGCCTTGACGTGGTGAAGCATCTCGTCCATTGTGACGGGAATAGTGCTTTCATAGCCCAGCTTGACCATGCCCACCGAATCGCCGACCAGCACGACATCCACGCCCGCTTCATTGAGCAGACGGGCCGAAGGGGTGTCGTAGGCGGTCAAAGCCGTGATCTTGATTCCCTTCTGCTTCATTTCGACCAATTTTATGGTCGTAACCGCCGCTTTATCGGCCATGCTCATAAATTTTAACAGTTCCGGGGCCTGGGTTCAATCGGCGTAAAAGCCCGGCTACCGTCGCCGTTTGCGCGGGCTTCCAGTTCGGCGCGATGTCGCGCAGGGGGGCTAAGACAAAGGCCCTTTGCGTGATGCGCGGGTGGGGAATGTCGAGCCAGCGGCAAT
>MGUO01000265.1:6723-17342 GCA_001800015.1 Elusimicrobia bacterium RIFCSPHIGHO2_02_FULL_57_9 | reverse complement strand
CACAAGTGCGCGAGCAGGGAAGAGCCGCTCTGGGCAAGATAAGCGACAGCCGCGGCACGCCCTTGGTCAGCATCTGCCATCCCTTGGCCGACGGCCGGATGGTTTACGCCGTTTATTCCATGGATTCCCTGTGGAAGCGCATCAAGAACAGGAAAGTGGGCCGGACGGGCCGCATGATTATGGTTGATGAAAACGGACGGCCCCTGCCCGGCATCAGCGATGATTTTCCCGAGCCCGGCTGGGAAGGTCCGGGCCCTTTGGATGAAAAAGGCTGGCTGGATAATATCCAAACCAAGGCCGGGGCCATGGTCGGAGCCTTCACCTACGCCCCTTCATTCGGCCTCTGGACATTGAGCCTGCAAAATCGCGAGGAGGCTTTTGCTCGCTCGGAGCGCCTTGGACTGCAGGTCGCCGGTTTTATCTTGACGCTTTCGCTGCTGGTGAGCGTCGGCGCTTTTTGGCTGACCAACAAGCTGACCTCGCCGCTCAAACTGATCATAGCGGGCGCCCAGCGGGCCTCGCGCAATGAATTCAGCGTGCCGGTGCCCGAGTTGGGCTGGGGCGAGCTCTCCGTTCTCTCGCGCAATTTCAACAAGATGATGGGCACGCTGCGCGCCTATCAGGAGCTGCAGGTGGACCGCGTCATTGAGGAGAAAGCGAAGATGGACGCGGTCGTCCGTTCTATCCCGGAAGGCGTCATCCTGGCCGGGTTCGACGGCTATATTCTTTACGTCAACGCCTCCGCCCGCCTGATGCTGGGCATGCGGGGCGATTGCGCCGCTATATCGCAAAGCAACGCCCATTTGCACGAAGCCATCAAATCCTCGGGCCTGCGGGAGATGGTTCTGCGCCTGATCAAGCGCCAAAAGCGCTCTGACTCCGGAGACATTCAAATTCAAGGCGACGACGGTCTGTCCCGCGGCACATTCTCATGCAGCGCCGCCGTAATCAGCGCGAAAGATCGCGACATTGGAATACTTCTGGTCCTGCGCGACGTGACCGCGGAAAGAAACCTCGCGCAAATGAAGGATGATTTTTTTCATTCCCTGGTCCACGATTTGCGCAGTCCCATCTCATCGATCGACGGTTTCATCGAAATCATGCAAAATCGCCCTGCCCTGGGGGAAAAGGAAAAAAAATATCTCGATTATATACAAACCTCCTCCAAACTTTTGCGGGAACTGGTCACCAATATTCTGGACATGGCCAAGCTCGAATCAGGCACCATGGAAATCAAGCGCGCCCCGGCAGAGGCCGCTGCCATGCTCGACAGCCTGCGCAACATCTACGCCATACAAGCGGAAAGAAAGAAGGCGGGGATTTCTTTTGCGCTCGGCGCCCCGCCCCACGCCTTGGTTTGCGACCGCAGGCTCATCGAGCGGGTACTAATGAATCTATTGGGCAATGCCCTGAAATTCACCCCGGCCGGCGGGCAGATCGCTTTAAACATCGGCGCCGCCGTAGACGCCCCGCAGATGGAATTTTCCATCTCCGACACGGGCCCGGGCATACCCGCCGACCAGCTTAAGGGGGTTTTTGAGAAATTCCGGCAGCTCGAGGGGGGGATGCAGCGCGGCGGCTACGGTCTGGGCCTGGCCATCTGCAAAAGGCTGGTTGAACTGCATAACGGCAAGATTTGGGTTGAGTCCGAGCTGGGCAAGGGCAGCAAGTTTATCTTCCGAATTCCGCTGCAGCAACTTAATCCTCCCGCCTCATGATGTTGATCTCGATGCGCCGGTTGATGGCGCGGCCCTCGGGCATGGCGTTGGCGCTTAGCGGCCGGAATTCCCCGTAGCCGATCGCCGATAAGCGTTGGGGGTCGACGCCGCTGATTTCAAGAAAACGCAGGATGCTGAAGGCGCGGGCCGCGGAAAGCTCCCAATTGGACTTAAATTCAGAAGATGGGCCCAAAGGGCGGTCGTCGGTGTGGCCCTCGATCTGAATCGGATTGGGCAGCTCCTTGAGAGCATCGACGAGCTGGTGCATCTGCGGCATATTATCGGTTTTAAGCTTGGCGCTGGCAGGATCGAATAAAACGGGCGCCTGGAACACGATGCGGATTTTATTCTCGTTCATCTCAAGCCTGGCTATTTTTTGCACTCCGTACTGGGAAAACAGCTCCTGAATCGCTTTGCCCTGGCCGCCGCCGAAGCGCTCGGTAATGGACTTTATGCTCATTTGCACCTTCATGCTCTTGGTCGCCGACCCCAAATAAAGCAGCAGGAAAAAGATCATGAGATAGCTCATGAGATCGCCGTAAGTAATGGCCCAGAGCGCGCCGCGATTGAGGTGGGCTTCCAGGTCCTCTTCGCGCTCTTCCCAGTTCACGGCGTAGGTTGGGGGGCGGCGGCAGCGGTCTCGGCGCCGGTTTCAAGCAGTTGGCGGCGGGCCTTGGAATAACTGGCCAGGTGCAGCTCCACCAGATAGGGCGCCTTTCCCGAGGCGATGTCGAGCGCGCCCTCCAAAAGCAGCTCTAAAATCATGGTCTCCCTTATTCCGGCCAGGCGGATCTGGCCCGAAACCGGAACGCAGATGAAATTCGCGATGCCTATCCCGAAAAAAGCCGATGACAGCGCCAAGGCCATGGCGGTGGCCGCCTTGGTGGGATCCGACATGGTTTCAAGCAAATTGACCATGCCCAGCAGAGTGCCTAAAAGCCCGAACATCGGAGCCAACACCCCCATGGTGCGGAATACATTGGCGTCTTCCTGACGGGCGATGCGCAGCTGCTTCATCTCCGTTTCCATGATGCGGCGGGTCTCCCCCGATTCTCCCGCCGAGATGGCGACCACGATGGCCCTATGCAGAAAGCCGTCCGCGAAATCACGCGCTTCGCCCTGCAAGGCGAGAATACCGCCTTCCCTTTGCGCCATGCGGGAAAGACGGACCACCTCCGCGATGCAGTCGTCCACCGAAGGCAGGCGCGCAGGCAAAAACAGCCGCACAAAGGACCCGAGGGCGCCGCCCAATTGGCTGAAATTGCAATTGATGAACATGGCCGCGCCCATTCCGCCCAAGACCATCACCACGCCATGATAGTCCGAAAAAGCGGAGGCGAGCCCGCTGGCAATCACCGCCCAGCGCAACAGCAGCGCCGCGCAGATGAATCCGACCCAGAGGGCGATATTCATGGATTAATCCTGGGGCTTAAACACATACCCGACGCGAATCACCGTCTCGAAATTTTTTCCAAAGGCTCCTAATTTTCGGCGCAGGGACTCCACATGCTTATCCACCGTGCGGGTGACCATGTTGGGCGCGCCTCCCCAAACGGTTTCCAATATCAGGCTGCGGGTCAGCACGCGGTTGGGCTGGCGCAAGAAAGCTAAAAGCAGCTCGAATTCAAGGCGCGTCAATTCGACTTCCCGGTCATTGAGGCTCACGCGGCGCTGCTCCGGGATAATG
This sequence comes from Elusimicrobia bacterium RIFCSPHIGHO2_02_FULL_57_9, assembly GCA_001800015.1. Lineage (GTDB taxonomy): Bacteria > Elusimicrobiota > Elusimicrobia > UBA1565 > UBA9628 > O2-02-FULL-57-9. The sequence goes on along the minus strand of MGUO01000265.1, from coordinate 13,937 downwards.
ACCAGCGGGCCGACGCGCAACCTTTCGCCGGCGGCAACGCCGTTGCCTGAGGCTCGCCGCAGAAGGGCCGCTATGCGCGCGATCAGCAGATCCTCATGAATGGGCTTGGCCAAGTATTCATCGGCCCCACCCTCCAAAGCCTTGACCGCATGCTCACTTTTGACGTCATGCGCGGAAACGGCGATCACCAGCAGTTTTTGATAATCCGGATTCTGGCGCAGCACGCGGATCACCTCGCGGCCATGCATGCCCGCCAGCTGCATGTCCAACAGAATCAAGTCCGGCTTAGCCTTGATCAAGGCGTCGAAAAACCGGCCAGCAGTGGGAAAATGCATGGCTTCAAAGCCGTTGCTTTTCAGCAGCTTCAGCAGCAACGCGCCCCACTCCGGATCGTCGTCTATAACATAAATCTTGGGCATTATTTAGCGCTATCCGCGGCCAGCGCGGTTGAGATGCGTTCCAGCAGATCTGAAATCTGGAATGGCTTGAGCACGTAATCGTTGGCGCCCGAGCCCAAGCCTTCGGCCACCGGCGCCACTTCCGAACGGACCGTGCAGATCAAAATGGGCGTATCGGGCCGCGGCCCCTCGGCCCGGATTTTCCGGCAGATCTCAAAGCCGTTCATATCCGGCAGATGGACGTCCAGGATCACCAAATCGGGCGCAACGCTGTTATAAAGATTGAGCCCGTCCTCCCCGTTGCCCGCGGCCGAAATAGCGTAACCCTTCTCGCCGAGAACATGGCAAAGCAGTTCCCGGAAATCAACTTCGTCTTCTACTATAAGGATTTTCTTAGCGTTGCTCACAGGATAAGTGTAAGGGAGGGGCCCGAGAATGTCAAGACCAGGCTGGTTTCAGCTAACGGCCTCTTTTTCGGCAGACCGAGACGACGATTTCGCGGGTTTTAGGCATGAGCGCGGGCTTTTTATGAACCGCCACCTCCGCCGCGAAAATGCGTTGATCCAGCCCTAAAACCAGGGAGGCGATTTGTTCGGCCAAGGTCTCGGCCAGTTTCCTCTCCCCTGATTCGGCCGCTCGGCGCACCGCGCCCTCCACGGCCTTGTAGTCAACGCTCAGGCGAACATCGTCCCACCTGGCGCAGGGCGCTAAATCCATTTCCATCCCCACATCAATCAATATTTTCTGGGGCCTTTTGCGTTCCTGGGCCGCGACCCCGACGCGGACCCGGCATTCAATCCCGTGAAGCCAGATTTTATCCATGCAGATGGGAAATGTTATAATTTTCCAACATGGATTATTCGAAAAAAGTCGTGATTATCGGCTCGGGCGCCGCCGCTTATACGGCCGGCATTTACGCGGCGCGCGCCAACCTGGACCCCTTGATATTCGGCGGAGTGGCCATGGGCGGGCAGTTGATGATTACCTCGGATGTGGAAAATTTCCCGGGATTTCCCGAGCCTATTCTGGGTCCCGAGCTGATGGAACGCATGAAAAAGCAATGCGAGCGGCTTCGGGTGGCCATTATTCCGGAGTATGTCTCGAAAGTTGATTTTTCCAAGCGCCCGTTTTACCTGGAAACCACCGAAGGCAAAACCGCCGCGGCCGAAACCGTGATCGTGGCCACCGGCGCCAACGCCAAGCTGTTGGGGCTTGAATCCGAGAAAAGGCTCATGGGCCACGGTGTTTCGGCCTGCGCCACCTGCGACGGATTCTTCTTCAAAGGAAAGGAAGTCGCCGTGGTGGGCGGGGGGGACACGGCCATGGAAGAAGGCCTGTTTCTGACCAAGTTCGCCAATAAAGTCACGATCATTCACCGCCGCGATGGCTTGCGCGCCTCTAAAATCATGCAGGACCGGGCGCTTAAGAACCCGAAAATCGGTTTTATGTGGAACAGCGTGGTCACCGACGTTCTAGGCAACGGCAGCGTCGACGGCATCCGGCTCAAGAACACCAAGACCGGAGCGGAAAGCGATTTTACTTGCCAGGGCCTGTTCGTGGCCATCGGCCATGAACCGGCCAGCGCCTTTCTCAAGGGCCGCTTGAAGCTCGATGAAAACGGCTATGCGCTCACCGACGGCCGCACGCGCACATCCGTAGAAGGGGTTTTCGCGGCGGGAGACGTCATGGACCGGCGCTATCGACAGGCCATCACCGCCGCGGGTTCGGGCTGCATGGCCGCGCTCGAGGCCGAGCGGTATCTGGCCACTCATGAATAGAACGGAAACAGCAACGGCTAACGGCCTGGCGGCGAACTCACGTTCGCTGCCGTCTTGGCTGAAGGTCAAACTGCCCGGGGGGGAAACGTTTCGCCACATCAAGGACATATCGGCCCGGCGCAACCTTCACACCGTCTGCGAGGAAGCCCGCTGCCCCAATATCGCGCAGTGTTGGGGCGGCGGAACCGCCACCTTCATGGTCATGGGCGACGCCTGCACGCGCGGCTGCCGTTTTTGCTCGGTGGCCTCGGCCGCCAGGCCGAGTCTCCCCGATCCCGATGAGCCCCGGCATTTGGCCGACGCCTTGGCCGAGATGAATTTGGAATACGTCGTCATCACCACGGTTTGCCGCGACGATCTTCCCGATCAAGGGGCCGGGCATATCGCGCGATGCCTCAGAGAGGCGAGGGCGCGCCGCCCCGATATGCTCTTGGAAATGTTGATCCAGGATTTCCGGGGGGATGAAAAAGCCTTGGCGACCGTGCTCGCGGCAAGGCCCGATGTGATCGCGCACAATCTTGAAACCGTTTCTCGCTTAACGCCCCTGGTGCGCGACGCCAAGGCGAGCTACGAACAATCGCTGGAAGTTTTGCGAACGAGCAAAAGGCTTAGCCCTCAAATACGCACAAAATCTTCTTTAATGCTCGGCCTCGGCGAAACCGAGGCCGAGGTGCTGACGGCTTGCAAGGATTTGCGCGCATCGGGCGTAGAGATGCTCACCTTGGGCCAATATCTGCGCCCGACGGGCGCGGCACGGCACCTGCCCGTTGTTGATTTCGCCGCGCCCGAAACCTTCGAAAGGCTCGGCCAGACGGCCCGCGCCATGGGATTTCTTTATGTGGCCTCCGGACCCTTTGTGCGCAGCTCCTATCGCGCCGGGGAGTTATTTTTGAAAGGCTTGCTTCGAAATGCCCCTCAGCACGATCTCTGAATCAAAGACCCAGCGTCTGGAAATACTCGGCCCGGATGGAAAGGCCGATCCGTCTATTCCCGTTGATATTTCCGAAAGCGAGCTTCTCGACATCTACCGCAAGATGGTGGAGATGCGCCTGTTCGATGAGCGGGCGATCAAGCTGCAACGCCAAGGCCGTCTGGGCACCTACCCTCAGATACTAGGCCAGGAGGCCAGCCAGATCGTGCCTCCATTATGTCTCAAGCCGTCGGATTGGATGGTGCCGACCTACCGAGGCCAGGGCGCCTACTACGCGCGCGGCATGCAGCTGCGCTATTCCCTGCTCTATTGGGCGGGAGACGACCGCGGCGTGCATTTTCCTGAAGGCAATAAGGACATGATTTTCTCCATTCCCGTGGGCACCCACCTGACCCAGGCGGCGGGCTTGGCCTGGGCCGCCAAACTCAAAAAAGAGGACAGCATCGCTTTGGCCTATGTGGGCGACGGCAGCACTTCCAAGGGGGATTTTCACGAGGCCTTGACCTTCGCCGGGCAGTTCCGCCTGCCGGTGATTTATTTAATAGAAAATAATCACTGGGCCATTTCCGTCCCACGCAAGAAACAGTCGGCTTCCACAACCTTGGCCGAGAAAGCTTCCGGCTACGGGATTTTCGGCCTTCAGGTGGATGGAAACGATGCTCTCGCGGTTTACCAAGCGGTCGGTTCGGCCGTGGCCAGGGCGCGCTTAGGCCTTGGCCCGAGCGTTTTGGAATGCGAAACATACCGCCTGGGGCATCACACCACCGCCGATGACGCCACGCGCTATCGCTCAGCACAGGAAGTGGAAGCTTGGAAGAAAAAAGACCCCATTACCCGCTTGCGTAAATATCTGGAATCCCGCAAATTATGGAACGCGCAGGAGGAATCTAAATTAAAGACCGAATCCGAGGCGATGATTCAGGCCGAGATCGATGCCTATGAATCCTTCGGCGCTCCCAATCCGCTCAATATGTTCTCGGATAATTACGCCTCCGCCCCATGGCATTTAATCGAGCAGCGGGCCCAACTCGAAAAACTGCTTAAGGCCCGAAAATCCCAGCATGAAGCGCTGGAACTGCCGCCCGTGGAAGGACGCTTCCCATGAGGCCTAACACATTTTCCTATATCGACCTCAGGGCGACGGCCTGCCGGCTGACGCCCATGAAGGCCCAACGCCCATGAAGGCTCGACGTTCATGAGCGAGCTCAATTTAGTTCAAGCCGTCAATCAAGGCTTGCGCCAAGCCATGGAAAGCGATAAACGCGTCATGGTTCTGGGCGAGGATGTGGGCATAAACGGCGGGGTTTTCCGGGTCACCGAGGGCTTGTTTAAGCGCTTCGGCCCCGACCGGGTGGTGGACACCCCCTTGGCCGAGCTGGGCATCGTCGGAACCTCGGTGGGGCTGGCCATGGGAGGGATGCGGCCGGTCTGCGAAATCCAATTCGACGGCTTTTTGCCCGCGACCCTCGATCAGGTGATCTGCCATATAGGCCGCATCCGCAACCGCAGCCGCGGCAAATACACGGTCCCGATGGTTTTGCGCTCGCCACATGGAGGCCTGATCCACGCTCCCGAGCATCACTCGGAATCGCCGGAGGCTTATCTCTGCCATACCCCGGGCATTAAAGTCGTCTGCCCGTCCACCCCCCAAGACGCCAAGGGGCTTATTATCGCCGCCATCAACGATCCCGATCCTGTCGTTTATTTCGAGCCCAAGGCCCTTTATCGCGCGGCCAAAGGCGAAGTTCCCGACCAGCCTTATGAAACCCCGATCGGAAAGGCCCGTTTGGCGCGCGAAGGAACGGATATCAGCCTGATTTCCTGGGGCGCGATGGTGCATTCCTGCCTGAAGGCGGCGAACATTCTCAACGAGGAAGGCATTTCAGCCGAGGTTTTGGATTTGAGAACGCTCACTCCGCTGGATATTGCGGCGATCCTGGCAACGGCCGAAAAAACCGGGCGGGCGCTCATCGCTCATGAAGCGCCCAACACGGGCTCTTGGGCGGCCGAGATCAGCGCGCTGATCTCGGAGCGCGCCCTGCTCAAGCTCCAGGCGCCCGTGCGGCGCGTGGGAAGCTGGGATATCCGCATGCCGCTTTTCCGACTGGAGAAATATTACATTCCGGACGCCGGCCGCATCGTCAAGGCCGCGCAAGAAACGCTGTCATTTTAGGAGAACTCCATGAACTACGAATTCAAGCTGCCCGATATCGGCGAGGGATTGGCCGAGGGAGAGGTCGTGAAATGGCATGTGAAGGAAGGCGACATGGTCAAGGAAAACCAGCCGCTGTGCAACGTGCTGACCGATAAAGCCGAAGTCGAGATTCCTAGTCCCAAGACGGGCAAAATCGCCAAGCTCTTCGCCAAGGAAGGACAAAAAGTGAAGGTGCACGAGCCTCTGGTCGCCTTCGAACTCGAGGGAGGCTCTGCGGCCGCGAGCGCAACGGCCCCCTCCAAAATATCGGCACTAGCTGGGGTGGCGCAGGGCGTTTCCGTCAGCGCCACGCCCGCCGTGCGCAAGCTGGCCGCGGAGATGAAGGTTGATTTAGCCGGACTCAAAGCCACGGGCCCCGGTGGACGCATCACGGAGCAAGACGTGCGCAAAGCGGCAGGCGGCGCAGCGCTGGGCGGCAAAACCGTTCCTAAAGCCGCCCAGCACGGCTCGCTGCCGCTCGCCGAAGAAAAGATTGCATTTATGGGAATCCGGCGCCGCACGGCCGAAAAAATGGCCCAAAGCGCGCATACCGTGGCCCAAGTCAGCCACATGGACGAGGCCGACTTTACCGCCCTGTCCGCGCTGCGCCAGGAACTAAAGGATGAGGCCCGAAAACATAAAGTAAAGCTGACCTATCTGCCCTTTATCCTGAAGGCCTTGGTTAAAACCCTGAAAGAATACCCGAACCTCAACTCCACTTTGGATGAGGCGGGGGGAAACATCATCCGTAAGCTCTATTACAACATCGGCATCGCCACTTCCGCCGAGCAGGGGCTGATCGTGCCTGTGATCAAGAACATCGAAAAGAAAGATATCTGGGCCTTGGCCGCCGATATCGAGTGCTCGGCCGAAAAAGTCCGGGCCGGCAAAATCGAAGTCTCGCAATTGCAGGGCGGGACTTTCACCATCACCAATATCGGCCCGATCGGAGGCCTCTTCGCAACCCCTATCATCAATCATCCCGAGGTGGGCATACTGGCGGTGATGAAAATAAAACCCCGGCCCATCGCCAAGGACGGCATGGTCGCCATCCGCGAGATGGCCAACCTGGTTCTTTCCTTCGACCACCGCGTGCTTGACGGCGCCGAAGCCGCCCATGCCATGAACACGCTGATCAAACATCTGGAAAACCCGAGGACCTTGCTCTAATGGCGCTCTCAACCGAAGTTCTCGTCATCGGCGCTGGCCCCGGCGGCTACGTCGGAGCCATCAAGCTCGGCCAGTTGGGAAAGAAAGTGATCCTGGTCGACAAGGATAAATTGGGGGGCGAGTGCTTGAATTACGGCTGTATCCCGTCTAAGGCGCTCATTCATGCCGCCGGATTGCTGCATAAGGCCCAAAAAGCCTCGGCGGTTGGATTGACGGCCTCGGACATGCGGCTGGATTGGGGCAAGGTCCAAAATTGGAAAAACTCCATGGTCTCGGGCTTTAACCGCGCCGTCGCGGGACTGACGAAAGGCAACAATGTCACGGTGATGTCGGCAACGGCCCGCTTGAGCGGCCCTCAAGAAGCGGAAATAACTTCGGCTTCCGGAAAAGAGATCGTGCGCTTCTCGCAGGCCGTGATCGTCACGGGCTCTTACCCGAGCTCCATTCCCGGCTTTGCCTTCGATGGACAATACATTCTGAGCTCCAAGGAAGCCCTGGAGCTGACCGCGGCGCCCAAACGGCTGGCCGTCATCGGCGGCGGGGTGATCGGCCTTGAAATCGGAACTTTCTTCGCCAAGCTGGGCAGCAAAGTCACCGTCATCGAGTTCCTGCCCCAGCTTCTTTCGGGACTTGAGCCGGACTTGGTTCTTCCCGTCACGCGCAATCTGCAGAAACTCGGCATCGAGGTTCTTCTTAATGCCAAGGCCAAAAACTGGTCGGCTCAGGAAGGCGGTCTGACACTC
>MGUO01000265.1:0-6716 GCA_001800015.1 Elusimicrobia bacterium RIFCSPHIGHO2_02_FULL_57_9 | reverse complement strand
AGGCTTCTCAGGGTGAAAAAACGGTTGAGGCCGATAAAATATTGCTCTGCGTGGGCCGAGCTCCTCTGACCAAGGACTTGGGACTCGAGGCGGCCGGGGTTGACACCGACGCCAAGGGCCATATCAAGGTCAATGAGATTTATCAAACTAATGTGCCCTCGATCTACGCCGCCGGCGACGTGATCGGCCCGCCCTATTTGGCGCATAAAGCCTCGCGCGAAGGCATGCTCGCGGCCTTGGCCATCGCGGGGCACCCCCGCCAAGAGCGCGGCGCGGTTCCTTGGGCGGTATTTACGGATCCGGAAATCGCCTGTGTCGGCGAAACCGAAACCGAGGCGAGGTCCCGCAAAGCGGGACGCATTCTGGTCGGGCGTTTTCCCTTCTCGGCCTCGGGCCGGGCGCAGGCCGTGCGCGAGAGCGATGGCTTCGCCAAGGTGATCGCCGATGAGCAGAGCCACAAATTATTGGGAGCGGGCTTCGTCGGCCCCAACGCTTCGGATTTAATCGGCGAGGCCTGCCTGGCGGTAAAACTCGGCGCGACAGTCGAGGATATCGCGGCCACCATCCATCCACACCCAACCTTAAACGAAGCGTTTCAAGAAGCGGCGCAGGCCTGCGTGGGCCAGGCCATACACATTCTGACCCCGAGACGGTCCTGATGCTGGTACGCGTGCTAGGCAGCAAGGCCTATGCCGAAGCCTGGGAAATCCAGAAGCGTTTGGTGGAACAGCGCCGACGCGAGGAAATTCCCGACACCTTGCTTCTTCTTGAACATCCGCCGGTCTATACCACGGGCCGATCTTCTAAAAGTCCGATCCCTCAGCTTCTGCCCTATCCCGTTTACCGCGTTGAGCGCGGCGGAGACATGACCTATCACGGTCCAGGTCAGCTCGTCGGCTATCCCATTTTCCATTTGGGAAAGCGGGGACTGCGCCCCCGCAGCTATTTGCAAGCCTTGGAAACCGTGCTGATCGCGGCCTTGGGAACTCTAGGATTCAAGGGAGAAACCCTCAGGGGATTTACCGGGGTCTGGTGCCAAGGCAAGAAAATCGCCTCTATCGGCGTCGGGGTCAAAGATCAAATCTCTTATCATGGCTTCGCCTTAAACGTCAATTGCGAGCTTGAGCCCTTCGCACGCATCCATCCCTGCAGGCTGCAACCAGAGCAAATCTCTTCCCTGGCGGCCCTGCGGGGCCGCGCCATCGATGAAGACAAGGTTCTCCATGCGGTCGCCGACGCCTTTATCGCCTATTTAGATCCCGTCACCTTTACCGGTGTTTAACTGCGTTTTTAACATCTTTTTTATCGAATTATCCTATTATTCATTCTATAATGGGGCTGATGACCCGTATGCTAATGAGCGTGCTTCTAGTCGCTGTCATTTCCGCGCCGGCTGCCGCCGAGCTTTTGGATTTGAACCAGGCGCCCCGCAGCGAGATCGTCGGCAACGTTCTGTTGGACGCCGCTCGCCCGGCCTACCGCCTGGTGGAGGGCATCTCGGACAGCGTTTACAATTTCATGCGCTCTCATCTGATCGGCAATATCCTGCCTACCGGCTTAAGCCGCCAGATGGCCCAATCGCCAAAGAATGACTCTTACGCAGCTTTCGAATATCGTTTCCGCGAGAAAGAAAAACGCTATCTTGAGCGCCTGAGCCAGGCATATCCGGCGCAAAACCAATTCGCGCGAAAGGATGAGGGCAAAATCGAGGCCTGGCGTTCTTGGGCCGCCGCGGAGCAGGCCAGCGTGGCCATCGATTCCCTTAAAGACACCTTGCTGGACCGCTATCAGCTCGAGCCCTTCGGGCTCTGCTCCGGCCGCTACGCCAAGGACCGACGCAATTGGGATTTCGGTTTTTTGACCATGGCGGGTATTATCGGAAGCACTTTTCTCTACCTAAACGGCTTGCATGCCGATGGCGCCATCGGTCCATGGAAAATGGGCGTGGACCTGCGCTCCGGACTCGCCGTCCGGCAGGCTGTTAAGAACGGAAAGGAACTTTCGCGCGTCGCTTCGTTTGAACTGGGCTATAAAGACCATCCGCTGGCGGCCGCCGCGCAGTGGGGGCTTGCCCAGGGCCATTTCCGCAGTGAAAGCGTCGGCCTTAAGTACCGCCTCCGCTACTAGCTCTTGCTTGCCCGCCTCAAATCAGCCAGAAATTTCTTTAAATCAGGCACCGCGTGGTAGGCGCCCGCTCGCTGCGGGCTCGAAAATAAGGTTAGAAAGCAGCCCGCGCAAAAAGTGACGCCGTGCTTATCCAGCACGGCCAAGAGCCGATGATTTTTTCGGATCAGTTCGCCTAAAACCTCGTTTTTTCTTTTTGGTTTAGCCACTCAAATGGTCCTTTGGGGAAATTCATGGCCAGTTTTATAGCCGTATCGATGTCGGACTTGCCCGCCACGCCTTCTTTAAATGCCATTTGCGCCTCGGCAATCACCGAGCTGATGATCTGCTCCCAAGCCGCCGCTGGCTTAAGGGGGCCTGCGGAAAGAAAGGCCAGTGCTTGCGGATTTTCGCCCGCGGCTTGGGAGCCTTCGTAAAGGTAAAATCCCTTTCCGCTTTTGCGTCCTATATGCCCCAACTCCACTAATTTTTCCTGTAGCGCCTGAGGCTTGAAGCGCTCCGGCCTGCCGCAGGCCTGATAAATAATGCGTGTGATCGAAAGATTTACGTCCAAGCCGATTAGATCCATCAGTTCAAACGGACCCAAAGGAACCTGCCCAATTTCCCGGGCGGCCGTATCCACGGGGGCAATGCCCGCGCCTCCATCGGCGACGCGCTGGGCTTCCAAATAATAAGGCCGCATCACCCGGTTGACGATAAAGCCGGGGATGTCTTTCACATCCACAGGGGTTTTGCGCAGTCCCATCAAAACAAAGTCCCAAACAGCCGTAAACACCTCGGGATTCGTTTGCGGCGTTCTGACCGTTTCCACGAGTCTCATGCTCACGGGAGGGTTAAAGAAATGCAGGCCCAGCACGCGATGAGGCGTGGCTGTGGCCTGGGCGATAGCGGCTACCGAAAGCGAAGAGGTATTAGTGGCTAAAATAGCCTCAGGGCAGCGCTTGTCCAGTTCGCCAAAAATCTTGCGCTTGGTTTCCAAGTCCTCAACGGCGGCTTCGATGATCAAATCCGCGCCGGTCAAGCCGGAAAGTTCGGAAGCGTAATCGATGGAAAGCGCGGCGCGATCCGCCTGCTGAGTCGTCAGCCTTCCTTTAATAACAGCGCTGTCCAAACCTAGCTTGATTTTACCGCGGGCTGCGGCCAGAGCTTCGGGGAAGAGATCATGAAGTTTGACGGAGAAGCCTTGGCTCGCGCAGAGTTGGGCGATACCGCAACCCATGGTCCCGGCGCCGACTATGCCGACTCTTTGGATCACGATGGCCCTACCGGGCCATCGCCCTGACAGCCTTCAGGGAATGCTTTAGCTGTCATGGGCCTCATCCGGGAATAAACGGCTCTTCCGTCATCTTGTGCTGCTCAGGCTGCCAGGAGGGGGCCTTAAGGCCGTATAAATCGCACTTGCTCTTGATTTCCTTGGCAAAGGCCCAGCGCACCTCATCATTGTCGCGCTTTTTTAGGCCCAGCCTGCGGTAGATTTTATTCTTCGGGGAATTGGCCCGGCCGAAAATATTCATGGTGCGCGGATACCAGCGGTCGAGGGCTTCCTGCGCCTGATCACGGGTCTTGTCGTCCTGGGCCAATTGCTCCACCCAATGATCGCCGTGGGCCATATGCATGGCCTCTTCCTTGAAAATGCCTTCCATCCCATCGCACCAGGGCTTGTAGGAGCAATCCAAAGAATCCTCGAGTTGATGCCCCGCGCCGCGGTCCATGCAGAAATTAAACATGATGAAGTCATACCAGGTGTCGATGGGGTAATAGAAAATATTGACGCGCTTGTCGTCGGCCACGCGCTCGGTGCCGATATCGTCCCTAGCCACGCGCAGGGAGAAGTTATGGCTTTGATAGTACTGATCCACGTCCACGCCCAAGCCTTCCAAAAGCCGGTACATGACGCGGGCGTGGCGCACCTCGTCTTTGACGATCTGCGCAACCTGCAGGGTTTCCTTGATGTCCGGGGACTTCATGATCCAAGGCACGTAACCGAAAGCGCCGGCCAATTCGGAATCGGCCTGCATCATCATGAGATGAGTCAGATGCCCGCGGTACTCGTCGCTCATTTCCGCGAGGGTTTCAACCTTGCCGCCCTTGGCGAGTTTTTCTTCGAGGCGTTCTGCTTTAACCATTTCCGGTTCTTTGGCCATTTTACTCTCCTGTAAACTTTGGCGCCCGCTTTTCCAGAAAAGCGCCGAGGCCTTCTTGATGATCATTCGTCTTGCCTAATATTTCCTGAAGCTGGGCTTCGTACTCCAGCTGCGACTCGAAATTATTATCCAAAGACCTGTTCATCGCTCTTTTGGTCAGCCCCAGGGCCAGAGAAGCCGACTTGGCCAGTTCCTCGGCAATCTCGGCGGCCGCGGCGGCCAGTTCCTCGGCCGCAACCACGCGATTGACCCAGCCGTAATGAAGCGCCGAGGCCGCGGAAATCGGTTTGGCCGTCCAGGCATGCTCCAAGGCCAGGGAAAGTCCCATGAATCGCGGCATGAAATAGGTCATCCCTGAATCCGGAACTAAACCCACTTTACTAAAGGCATTAATAAAAACGGCTTTCTCGGCGCAAATCTTAATGTCGGTGGATAGTATCAGGCTGGCGCCGGCTCCGGCGGCCAAGCCGTTAACCGCACCGATCACCGGCTTTTCTATTTTCCGGATCTGTGCGATAAGGGGATTAAAGCGCAGACGCAATTCATCACCCAATGAAAACGCGCCTTGAGCCTGGCGGGCTCGCAAATCGCCCAAATCCGCGCCCGCGCAGAAAGCGCGGCCTGCCGCCGTGAGAACCACGCAACGCACGGTCGGATCTTTCTCGGCCTTTTTAAGGGAGTCGAGAAGCCCCGCCAGCATCGCCACGGTCAGGGAATTTAAAACCTCGGGGCGGTTTAAGGTCAACGTCAGCACACCGTTGCTGCGCTCGCTTAAAAGTTCCGGCTGAGCCGCGGTTTTCATTGGGCCCGTCATTTCCCTGTAAACTTGGGCTCTCTCTTTTCGATAAACGCGCGCATGCCTTCTTTTTGATCCCCGGTGTCGAACAAGGAATAAAACAACCGGCGCTCCAAGGCCAGGCCGGCGTCTAAGTCCACGTCAAGGGCCTTTAACACGGCCTCTTTAGCCATGCGCACGGCCATGGGGGGCTGAGCCGCGATTTCATGGGCCAGCTTCTTGGCCTGCTCAAGATAGGATTCAACGGGAACGACCCTGTTGACCAAACCAGCGGCCAGGGCTTCGCGGGCGGTCATCCTTTTTCCGGTGAGCACCATTTCCATGGCCCGGGTTTTGCCCAGGATGCGCGTCAGGCGCTGGGTTCCGCCCGCGCCGGGCATGACGCCGATATTGATCTCAGGCTGTCCGAAAACCGCGGTCTCGCTGGCCACGATCATGTCGCAGGCCAGAGCCAGTTCGCAGCCCCCGCCCAGGGCAAAACCGCTGACCGCTGCGATCACGGGCTTGGCGCACTTGCCGACCCTGTCCCAGCGCGACAAATGCGGGTCGCGCGATATCTCCGCCGTAGTGGCATGATCCATTTCCTTGATGTCCGCGCCGGCGGCGAATGCCTTGGCATTGCCGGTGATGATGATGCAGCCGATGGAAGGCGCTCTTTCGAAATCCTCGAGGGCCCCCACAAGACCCTCCATCAGAGGATGATTCAGGGCATTTAGGACCGAGGGCCGGTTTAAGGTGATGAGGCCGACCGGCCCCTCAGCCTCGGTACGGATCTCCTTAGCGCAGCCGGCAGGCGGCCTGCTCATTAATTTAAATCCACCCACACGCTTTTAAGCTGGGTATAAAGATCAATGGCGTACTGGCTCTTTTCCCGCCCGTAGCCGCTCTGCTTATAGCCGCCCCAGGGCGCGGCCGCGTCCACGAAATGATAGCAGTTGATCCAAACCGTGCCGGCTTTGAGATCTTGGGCCATGCGATGGGCCTTCTTGATGTCCTTGGTCCAAACCCCGGCGACCAGGCCGTAAGGGCTGCTATTGGCCCGGGCCACAACCTCTTGCGGGCTGTCAAAAGACATCACCGCGACCACGGGGCCGAATATTTCTTCCTGGGCGATTTTCATCTGATCCTTCACGTCGGCAAAGACGGTCGGCTTGACAAAATAGCCCTTGCCCTCGCCGGCCTCGCCGCCGCAAAGAAGCTTGGCGCCTTCCTTTTTGCCGGAGGCGATGTAATTCAACACCCGGGTTTTCTGCTCCTCGGAAATCAGGGGCCCCATCTGGGTTTTAGAGTCCCAACCCGGCCCTTGGCGCACGGTTTGGGCGCGCTGGGCCAAGGCGCCGACTAACTGGTCATATTTCGAGCGTTCCACAAAAACGCGCGAGCCGGCGGAGCAGCATTGCCCCTGATTGTAGAAAATCCCCATGAACATTCCCTTGGCGGCGGCTTCCAAGTCCGCGTCGGCAAACACTATATTGGGGGATTTGCCGCCCAGCTCCAGGGAAAGTTTCTTAAGGTTGCCGGCCGAGGCTTTGACGATCTCCCGTCCCACCTCGGTAGAACCGGTAAAAGTCAATTTATCCACGTCGGGGTGCGCGGCCAGGGCCGCTCCCGCGCCGCAGCCCCGGCCCGGAACAACGTTAACCACGCCTTCG
>MGUO01000264.1 GCA_001800015.1 Elusimicrobia bacterium RIFCSPHIGHO2_02_FULL_57_9 | reverse complement strand
TGTGCGCCACGGCAAAAGCATCAGCTCGCGGCGCGACCCCGGCCAGCTCCAGGCGCTTAAGGAAGAAATCGTCTCCGTCATTAACGCCATCAAGCGCGACCGCGAGTTTTTGCCGCGACCAAGCGCCCTGTGCGATTGGTGCGAATACCGCGACATATGCCCTTTGTGGAGCCACGGCGAAAAAGTCGCGCGCTTGCCGCCCGAGCAACTGCGTCAGGATGACGGGGTCAGGCTGGTCGGCGAGCTGGCCGCCTTGGACGCCAAGAAGCGGGAGTGTAAAGAAAAGCTCAAGGAACTCGAGCGCGACCAAAAAACGATCGAGGCGGCGCTGCTGGAACTGGCCGACAGGCTCGGGCTTATGGCTTTTTGCGGTGAAGAGGCCGCTGTATCCATCACGCGGAAAGAGGAGTACAAATTTCCCACCAAAACGCATTGCCCTGAGGCATTCGAGGCCTTGGAAGCGGAGCTTAAGGAAAGTCCATTATGGAAGGAAGTCTCCCATTTGGACGGCCACCGCCTGCTGGAAGGCTACGAAAGAAAGCAGTGGCCTCAGGATTGGCTGCGTCTGGCCGAAGAAGTGATCGGGCGCTACGCCAAAAAAACACAAGAAAAAATCCTGCGCTTGCGGCGCAGAAAAGACGCGGAAGATTAGACGGGCTTGGTTTTCGAGCCGATTCCCATCATGGCCGCGAGGCTGCCCCAGTCCGATTTAAGCCTGTCGGCCTGAACCTCGAGATCCTGCCAATCGGAATTCAAATCAGAAGAATCCTGTTTATCTCTGCGGGCTTTGCCGCGGGAGGCGGTTTTCTTAGACGTTGAGCGTTTCATGATCCTGTTTGAGTATAGCCCCGAAAGGGCGGCCCGTCAAGGCGATTTTCCGGCAAAAATGGGCATAGGCCTTTAGACCTATTTAAAAATAGGTCCTTTGACCCATGGCAAAAATAGGACTTTTGGCCACACTCGAGGTATGCAAAGGAACGCGCGCGTTTTGGAGCCCCTCTCCAGAGCGCAAGGGGTTGATAAATATGAAATCATTGATGCCCGTAATCGCAATCGCCATGCTGTCTTTGGCAAACCCGTCGGCCTGGGCCGCTTCCCGCACCAAACGCGTAATCATTACGTATAAGCCCGGAACTTCCCAAATGAGCTGCGATAAAACCCTGGCCAAGCTAGGCGGGAAATCCCTGGCCGCCGTTGTAGGGGAAGACAACGGCGTCAGGAAATTCGTCGCCACGGTGGCCGAAATTCCCAGCGATTCCGAGCTGGACCGGCGCAGAAGCGCCAGCGCGCAGGTCCTGGGCGATTGGGTGCCGGGAGTTGAGGATTTGGCGGCCTCGGATGGGGTGCTCGCGGTCGAAGAGGATTACCGGATCAAATGGATCGAATCAGCCCCGGTCAGTTTCCATAACATGCCCCTGCCTAACGGTTCTCTTGAGACGTTGGGGCTGGGCAAGTTCCAGAAAATCAGCGTAGCCCATGTGCCCCAGCGCGATGAGATTCGCTGGGGCGTTAGGAAGGTTATGGCTCCGTCAGTCTGGGATGTCACCCAAGGCGCGGGAGTGAAGGTGGCGGTCATCGATACGGGAATATACTGGAAGCATCCTGATCTGGAAGGCCAGGTGGCCGGCGGTTTTAACGCCATCACCGAGGATATTGATCCTGAAAGCTACTTGGACGACAATGAGCCTGGGCACGGCACCCATGTGGCGGGAATCATCGCCGCCAAGCGCAACGGCAAGGGAGTGGTCGGGGTCGCTCCTCAGGCGAGGCTTTATGCGGTCAAGGTATTGGATGGCGAAGGCAACGGCAGCTTAAGCGATGTGATCAAGGGCATTATCTGGGCCGCCAACAATAAAATGCAGGTCGTCAATATGAGTCTGGGAACGCCTATGCCCAGCCCGGCTATGGAAGAAGCCGTGCGTTATACTAAGTCGCGGGATGTGGTTATCGTGGCGGCAGCGGGCAATTCCTGCGTAAGCGCCGGCGACCCCACCGCCTGCAAGGAAGGAAGCGGCGCAGTGCTCTACCCGGCGGCCTATCCCCAGACTATCGCCGTATCGGCCAGCACTTGGGACAAGGATAGTCAGATCACCGGTTTTTCCAGCCGGGGGCCCGAGGTGGACTTTATCGCGCCCGGTAACGATATAGTTTCAACCATTAAGGGCGATAAGTACGACTCTCTGGGCTCTCTGTCCGGAACCTCAATGTCCGCTCCGCATGTGACGGGTTTGGCGACTTTAGCGGTTTCCTTGGGCTATCGCGGCCTGGAAGGCCCCGATGGAGTACTCAATAAGCTTAAAACAGCGGCTCGGACCCTGCCCAAGGTGGCGTCGGATCATCAGGGTTCCGGCTTCCTTGATGCGAGAAAACTGGTCGACTGAAAACACTATTCATCGTCAATCCCGCCTCCGGGCACGGGCAGGGCCAGCGCCGCTGGCAGCGCCTGTCTAACGGCATTGCCGCGTCGCTTAAAATCGAATCGCGTCTGACCGGAAAGCCGGGGGAGGCCGCCTTCATGGCCCGGCAGGCTCTTGCTCAAGGATTTGAGGCTATTATCGCCGTGGGCGGCGACGGCACGGTGGGAGAAATCGTGGACGGCTATCTCGGCGCGCCGGAGCTGCTGCGGCGCCGCGCCGTGCTGGGAACGGTTCCCGTGGGTTCGGGCTGCGACCTGGCGCGCTATTTAGGCCTGCGCTGCGACGGCGAATCGATCAGTGAAATGATTCAACGTCCCCGCATCCGGGTCTTAGACGCCGGGGCGGTTGATTTTAAGGGGCCGGGCGGCGCAAGTCTGCGGCGGTATTTCATCAACGTGGCGGCTTTCGGCTTAGCCGGGGATGTGGCGCGAAGGGTCAGCGCGCGGGGCAAGGCCTGGGGCGGAACCTTGAGCTATCTGCTCTCGTCTTTGGCTGCCTTGGCCCAAGCCAAAGCCAAGCCCGTTGACTTGATCGTGGACGGCGTCCCAAGTCCCCGGGCGTCTTATCATCTGGTGGTGATGGCCAATACCAGCACTTTTGGCGGCGGCATGCGCGTGGCGCCGCAAGCCGACCCCGAAGACGGCCGCCTGGATTTAATCACCGTGGAGGAGATGTCCCGCTGGGAGCTTGTCCGGCGCCTGCCTTTGATTTACACGGGAAGGCATATGCGCCTGCCGGGCGTGGGCCGTCGCCTCGTGCGCCGCCTTGAGGCGAAAGGGGACGAAGCGACCTTCCTTAATATAGACGGCGAAGCGCTCGGAATGCTGCCCGCGATTTTCGAGGTATTGCCTAAGGCAGTGTCGTTTTTAAGCCTTTAACATCGAAGGGGCCGTTCAAGGAAACCAGCATTTCGCAGGCCCCCCAGCCCTTGGTTTTAAGCGAGTGAATCATGCCCGCCGGCACCACGGCATAAGAGCCTGCGAGAAGCACCGTGGTATGTCCGTCTTTTTCAAAAGCCACCTTACCTTTAAGAATGAGCATGGTTTCATCGTGGGTGTGGGAATGGCTGGGCAAAGAGTAATTGGCCGGCAGGCGCACCAAGGTTTGAACGGCGTGAGTCGCGGGATCCTCGTAAATAAGGTGGTATTCCGCTGTCGGAGGCATGCTGCCCGAGGCTTTCCAATCTATTTCGGCACGCTGCTTGACGCGCGGGCCCTGGTCTTGGGCCGGAGCCGCGGCTGAAAACAGGAAGGCTATCGCCAGTAATCCTTTCATGAAAAGATGGCGAGGGCTGGGATCGAACCAGCGACACCTGGTTTTTCAGACCAGTGCTCTACCA
Source organism: Elusimicrobia bacterium RIFCSPHIGHO2_02_FULL_57_9 (assembly GCA_001800015.1). Lineage (GTDB taxonomy): Bacteria > Elusimicrobiota > Elusimicrobia > UBA1565 > UBA9628 > O2-02-FULL-57-9. Next base: position 641 of record MGUO01000264.1, on the reverse strand, counting down.
CTGAGCTACCTCGCCGGACAACGTAACAGTTAAGCAAAACTTAAGCCGAAGTTAAAGCCGATTTTAACGGCCAAGAAGGCGCAAGGCTCTTGCGTAGACGTGGTAAAGCCCGGCGTCCCGCCCATCGGCCGGCAGCATTTGATCCAAGGTTTGCCACCAAAAACCGCCGCAAATAGATCCGGGAAGGGCGCAGGAAGACGGGGTATAAAGGGCGAGGAGATCCTTGCGCGCGCCGTCTATGTCCTTGGGATCAAACCACCAATAACCCTTTAAATCCCGGCCTTCCACGTAGCCGAAGCTGCCCAGGATTATTTTTTTCTCGGGAAGGGCGTCGCGCACCCCTTGAAATATTCTTTCCAGGCCGATGCCCGCCGGGTTATCCTCCGGCTGCAGGCTCACCGACACGATATCCAGATGCTTGCCGAAACCAAGGGGCACGTAATGCCGCAGCCAGCCGAAAAGCGAATGCCGCTCATCCGGCGCCGTGCCGTCCCACCAATACAAGGTTGCCGCGACTTCGATGGCAGGGTCTATTCCCTTAATAGAGGAGGCCGCGGCCATATAGATGTCAAAAACCCGGCCGCTGGGAAGGGGCGAACGCCTTCCTCCCAGCCAGTCGCCGTTAAGCTCGCTGCCCAGCT
>MGUO01000263.1:4961-9418 GCA_001800015.1 Elusimicrobia bacterium RIFCSPHIGHO2_02_FULL_57_9 | reverse complement strand
TTAGCGCCTTCCCTTAAAATACCGATCCGCAGCGGACCGGGACAGAATTTCAGCGTCGGCTTCACGGCTCCCGAAGGCCGCCGCGTGCATATTCTTTCGCAAAGCGCGGACTGGCTTGAGATCGGTATTTTAAGGGAAGGCGCTAAAGGCTGGCTTCCCGTTGATGCCGTGGAAAGAATCTGGCCGGCGCGGAAATAGCACATTGAGGAGACCCCATGACAAAAGCGACTATAAACAATAATATCCGGATTGAAAAAGATTCGCTCGGTAAAAAAGAAGTTCCCGCGGACGCCTATTACGGCATCCAGAGCCTGCGGGCCGTGGAAAACTTCCCTATCTCGGGAATCAAGACCCATCCCAGCCTCATCCGCGCCTACGCCTCCATCAAAAAGGCCTGCGCCCTGGCCAACAAGGAGCTGAAAGTTCTGGCCGCGGATAAAGCCGACGCCATCGTCAAGGCGGCCGATGAGGTTTTAGCCGGCAAGTGGGATTGCCAATTTATGATCGATGTCTATCAAGCGGGCGCCGGCACTTCTTTCAACATGAACTCCAACGAAGTCATCGCCAACCGCGCCTCGGAATTGCTGGGGGGGAAACTGGGCGAATACAAACTGGTTCATCCCAACGATCATGTCAACATGGCCCAATCCACCAACGACACCTTCCCCACGGCCGCGCATATCGCGCTGCTAAGCCAAATCCGCAAGCTCGATGGGGTTCTGTCTTCCCTGGCTGAGGCATTTTTTGCGAAGGGCAAGGAATTTTGGGGAGTGATCAAATCAGCCCGCACTCATTTGCAGGACGCCGTGCCGATCACCCTGGGCCAGGAGTTCAAGGCCTACGGCGAAGCGGTGGAAGCCTGCCGGCAGGAGCTTGAGCGCCGCTCGCAGCTGCTGCGGCGGGTCGCCCTGGGCGGCACGGCAGCCGGCACGGGCACCAACACCGCTCCGAAATTCCGGGAAAAGGCGATCGCGCATCTGGCCGAAATCACGGGGCTTGCCCTTGAACCGGCCCGCGACCCCCGCATGGGTTTGCAAAGTCATCAGCCCCTGGCCGCGAGCTCCAGCGCGTTAAAGGAGCTGGCCCTCGAGCTAACCCGCATCAGCAATGACCTGCGCCTGATGTGCTCGGGGCCGACCAGCGGCTTTGCCGAGATATTGCTGCCCGCCGTTCAGCCAGGCTCCTCCATCATGCCGGGCAAGGTCAACCCGTCGATGATCGAATGCCTCAACATGGTTTGTTTTCAAATCATCGGCCGCGACGGTGCGGTCGCGCTCTGCGCCCAAGCCGGGCAAATGGATTTAAACGTCATGACGCCGCTGGCGGCTTATGATCTGCTCGATTCAACCCAGCTGTTGATCAACTTTCTGCCGGTGGTTGAGAAGCGCTGCATCCGCGGCATCGTCGCCGACGCCGGCCAAGCCCGGAAATATTTCGAGCAAAGCCCTTCCTTGGCGACCTTGCTTAATCCCAAAATCGGCTATGCCAAAGCCGCCGAGCTTTTCAAGGAAGCGGTCGCCAAAAAGACCACCATCCGCGAGCTAGCGCTCAATAAGAACATCATGAGCAAGAAGGAGCTTGATGAGCTCTTCGACCCCAAGGCCGTGACCGGCGCGCTGGATTAGCGGGCGATAACCAGACATTCCCCGTCGGAATAATATTGTAAAATGAGCCCAGAGCTATGCGCACCTGCGCCAAAGAACTGGTTTATTTCCGGCAACGCAACTCGGATCGCAAGAGTTATACCGAAAGAATATACCGGCTCTTCACCGGTTATCTGGCCGGGCACGGCCTGCGCTTAACCGGCCAGCGCCGCCTCATCCTCGATTATTTCCTTAAGGCCGACCGGCACTTAAGCCGGGAGGATATTTATACCGCCCTGCGCCGCCACGGCATCGGCCGGGCCACGGTTTTCCGCACGCTTAAAATGATGGAAAAGTGCAAGCTGGTCGACCACGTGGTGGGCATGGCCGGCAAGCCGCGCTTCGAGGTCAATATTGAGCGCCCGCATCACGATCATCTGATCTGCATCAACTGCGGGCGCATTCAAGAGGTGCGCTGGCCGAAGCTGGAGGCGATCCAGGAAGAAACATGCCGCAAGATCGGCTTTACGCCCAACTGGCATCACCATGAAATATTCGGCTGGTGCAGGGATTGCTCCCGGAAAAAATAGAAATGAGCTCTCTGGCCGAGACCGCAGGCAAGCGGACCATGAGGCTTCATACCATCACCCTCGGCTGCCAAATGTCGGCCGCAGACGGCGCGGAAATGTCCGGGCCGCTTTACAAGCGCGGATTTTCAGCCGCTGACTCGCCGCAAAACGCCGACGCCATTCTGATCAACACCTGCACCGTGCGCCAGCACGCCGAGGACCGGGCCGTCTCGCTGATCGGTTCGCTCAAGCCCTGGAAAAACGAGGATCCCAACCGCGTTCTGATAGTCACCGGCTGCGCGGCCGAGCGGCTGGGGGAATGGATCAGAAAGAAATTCCCCCATGTGGATTTGATCGTGGGCGCCAAGTCCATCGAACAGTTTCCGGAAATTGTCGAAGAAACCCTGAACCGCCGCTTCGACGCCTTGAGCGAAAACCGGGAGGCGTTCGGCGCTTGTCCCGGCGCGGATGCCGGGCTCGATAAGGAATTATTTTCGAGCCCGGTACTGGGCGCTACCGCGCCCGGTGCGCCGGTCGCCGACTTCGTGACCATCATGCGCGGCTGCAATTATTCATGCTCCTACTGCATCGTGCCCTTGGTGCGCGGCCGCGAACACTACCGGCCGGTGGAAGACATTCTTGAAGAAGCGCGCCGAAAAACCGCCGCGGGCGTCAAGGAAATCACTCTGCTGGGGCAAACCGTAAACAGTTATTCATCGACTCGCGAAGGACGCAAAATAAACTTTTCAGGCTTGCTTGAACTTGTCGACCAAACGCCGAGACTTCAACGCCTGCGCTTCATGAGCCCGCATCCCTATTATGTGGATGACCGGATGATCGGTGCCATAGCGCGGCTGCGCACGGTCTGCGAGCTGCTGCATCTGCCCGTGCAATCGGGCTCGGACAGGCTGCTTAAGCTGATGCGGCGCAACTATACCCGCGACTCGTATTTGCAAAAAGTCGAGAAGATACGACGCGCGATTGCCGGCGTTGCCATCTCCACGGACTTTATAGTAGGATTCCCTTCGGAGACCGAGGAAGAATTCGCGCAGACCCTCTCCTTGGTCGAAATCCTTCGGCCGGTATGCGCATATTGCTTTAAATATTCGCCGCGCGAGTCGACCGAATCCGCTGCATGGCCGGACGATGTTCCGGTTCGGGTCAAGGAAGAACGGCTGGAACGCCTCAACAAACTTGTCGATTCCATGACGGCAACCGCCCTGCAAGAGCAAATAGGCAAAACGCTGGAAGTGCTCAGCGAGCAATCAAATTTCGGCAGAACACGCGACGGCTTCAAGGTCAAATGGAATGCCCCAGCCCCCATCGGAGAGCGCCTCCCCGTCAAGATAACGGCTGCCGCCCCCCGAATACTGCTAGGAGAAACCGCCGATGAGATATAAACACTCAACGCCCGAAGAACGCCGCCGACATCTAAGATTCCCATTGGTCGAGGGGATGATCGAACCGATTACCATCAACTTCGATAGGGCCGAGAAATACGGCCAGAAAGCGAAATCCTCATCGAAAAATCAGCCGGCGTTAATGACTAATTTATCGGCCGGTGGTTTGTCCCTGATCCTGTTTCTCGAACCGCCCAAGGCTAAAAGATTGGATATGATTCTTAATCTCCCCGGATTTATCAATATCCCGATACAGGGAAAGGTCGTGCGCGTGAATGCCCGGGGCCAAATCTACAATGTCGGAATCGCCTTCACTAAAATCAGCAAAAAACACCAGGCCCAGATCAATACCATGGCCCAAGACCATCTGGACTGCGAAACCCGCATAGGCCTCAAGCTGCCCGAGGCTTGCGTGCCCGTCTGCAAGTTCCATTGGCTCTGCGTCAAACCCCAAAAAATGCCCCATTTCCGCCGGCAAAAATGACCGCCAAAGTAGTTCCTTATGGCGATCATTTCGGCGCCTTACCAGGAACGCCGAAATGATCGCCATCGTCGGCCCCACCGGCTCCGGCAAAACGGAGCTGGCCGTGGCTTTGGCCCGGGAAATAAACGGCGAGATTATATCGGCTGATTCGCGGCAAATATACCGCCAATTAGACGCCGGAACCGCCAAACCGGCGCGCGACAAACTCGGCCGCGCCGACGGCATCCCTTATCATATGGTTGATTGCATTGATCCCGGCCAAACTTTCGACGCCGGGCAATTCGCGGCTCTGGCCGGCGCCCTCGCCGCCGAAATCAGAAACCGCGGGCGCGCACCCATCGTCGCGGGAGGAACGGGGCTTTACTTGCGCGCTTTGCTGGAAGGCCTTTCGCCTATTGCCCGACGCGATAACGCCGTCCGC
>MGUO01000263.1:1312-4928 GCA_001800015.1 Elusimicrobia bacterium RIFCSPHIGHO2_02_FULL_57_9 | reverse complement strand
CAAAAATTCCGGCGAACAACATTCAGCGCCTGGTGCGGGCTCTTGAGGTTTTTGAACTGACCGGACGGCCCATTTCCAGCTTCTGGAAAAGGGAAAAGCCGGCGGCCTCGGCTGCGGTTTTATATTTGGATTGGGAGGCGCCGGTTCTCAGACAAAGATTGACGCAGAGGGCCGCAGCCATGTGGCCGGAAATTCTGCGCGAGGTCCGGGCTCTGGTTCCCGCACGCCTCAGCGGTCGCGAACCGGGCCTGCAGAGCCTGGGCTACCGCGAGGCCCTGGCCTGCTCGCAAGAGGAGCTGCCGGTCGAACAGGGTTTACAGCGATTGATCCGGGCAACCCTGGCCTATGCCAAACGGCAGCGCACCTGGTTTAAGAATCAAATCGCGATCACCCAGATCATCGCGGGGGGCTCCACCGACCAGATGCTCAAGCAGTCCCGAGAAGCGCTGAAAAAATATGAAGCCGCAACCTGTTAAAAGCCTGCCCGCGGCCCAAAGCTCTTATCTTCTCGTTTCCGTTTTCATTTCCGGCGCGGCGACCTTGGTGCTGGAAATGGCGGGCACCCGCGTGATAAGCCCTTATTACGGCTCATCGCTTTATTGCTGGTCAGCCCTGATCACGGCCACCCTGATTTCCCTGGCGGCCGGCTACGCCTTGGGCGGGTGCTGGGCTGATTCCAAGCCCGCTCTTTCTCTTTTTGCCGGTCTGGCAACCACCGGCGGCACGGCCATAGCCGTCATTCCCCTGCTGCGAACTACTTTGCTAACCCTAAGCAGCCCTCTGGGAATAAAATGGGGGGCGCTGGCCGCCGCGCTATTATTGATGTCGCCCGCCTTGGTCGTCTTAAGCGCTCTGGGTCCCATCGCCGTTAAATTAATGACCGAAACCGTGGCCGCCGTCGGCAAAAGGACCGGCAATATTTACGCCGTTTCCACTTTAGGCAGCGTGATCGGGGCCGCTTTGGCCGGGTTCGTGCTGGTTCCTCAGTTTCGCATATCCCACATTCTTTACGGGGTTTCCTGCCTGTTGCTGGTCATAGGCGCGGCCGGTTTTTATTTGTCATCGGCCAAATTTTTTTCGGCAGCACCCGCGGGCTTAGGCCTCCTTGTCGCTTTTTTCGGATTGCGGCCGGAAAAGGAACCGGCCACCAATATTTTGCTCAACAAAGAATCCCATTATGGGCAGGTCAAGGTTCTAGACTTTGGCGGCCGCCGCTACCTGCTGGTCAACGGCACGGCCCAAGCCATGGCCTGGTCCGATTCTCTTGAAAGCGATTCGCAATACGCGCAAGCCATGGAATGGGCGGCCTTGCTGCGGCCGAAAGCGAAAAATGCCTTGGTGATAGGGCTGGGAGCCGGGCTGCTGCCGGGCGCGCTGGAAAAACACTACGGCCTCACCGCCGATTCGGTCGACATCGATCCGGAAATGGTCTCCGCCGCGAAAAACTATTTCGGCTTTTTCCCCAGAGGGCGAGTCTTCATAGAGGATGGACGCACCTTCCTGGAAAAAGCCGATCGCGACTATGACATGATCTTCTTGGACGCCTTCGCCGCGGAATCGCCGCCTTATCATTTGTTTACCCAAGAGTCCTTCGCCGTCGTCAAGCGGGCTATGGCGCCTGAAGGAATCCTGGCGGTCAACCTAGCCACCCTGCTGCAGCAACGGGGCGGTGCTCCTTGGCTAAGCGCCTTTAAAACCTTGCGCAAGGTATTCCCCGAGGTGCGCGCCTATAGGGCCAGCGCCGACTATGACGGCCTGGCGAATGTGGTTTTCTTTTGTTCAAACACCCCTCTGCCGGCTGATGGCGCCGCGCGGCGCGCCCGGTCCCATATCCGTAAAAATATCGACTATATGCTGGCCCATGAACTGCGGCCTTCGGCGCAAGATCTCTCCGGCGCCACGCTCATGAGCGACGATCATTCACCCATGGAGTTTCTCCTGGCCAAGACTTCGGCTCAATGGCGGCAGGGACTGCAGAAAAAAATTTCGTCCATCCTGCTCTATTAACCGTGCCGGTTACCGCCGCTCTTGAAAAAGTAATCCTGGTCGGCATCGGGCTTAAATCCGAGGCCGGGCTCATGGCCTCAAGCCTGGAAGAATTGCGCAGCCTGGCCGAGACGGCCGGCGCCAAGGTCGTGGCGGAGCATGCGCAGGCAATGAGGCGTTATCATCCTGGCTCGCTGATCGGCAAGGGGAAAATCCAGGAAATAGCAGCCTCGGTCGCGGGGCAAAAAGCCGACACCGTCGTTTTTGACATGGAACTGGCTGCCGCCCAACAAAAAAACCTGGAGCGCGCCCTGCGCGCCAAAATCATCGACAGGACCCGCCTAATCTTGGATATATTCGCCAAGCGCGCGCGCACCAGCGAAGGCCGCCTGCAAGTGGAATTGGCTCAGCTTTCCTATCTGCTTCCCCGCTTGACCGGCGCCTGGCGCAGTTATTCCCAGCAGGTCGGCGGCATCGGAACGCGCGGCCCCGGCGAGCGCCAGCTGGAATATGAACGCCGGCATATCCAGTATCGGATTCTCCATCTTAAAAAGGACCTGGAACGCGTCAGGCGCCAGCGGGGCTTGCGGCGCCAAAAGCGGCTCTCCGTTCCCGTGCCTCAAATCGCCTTGGTCGGCTACACCAACGTCGGCAAATCGACCTTGCTTAACGCCCTGACCAGGGGGGCGGCCCGGGTTTACGCCGATGACAAGCTTTTCGCCACCCTAGATCCGACGTCGCGGCGCGTCCGCCTGCCAGACCACAGCTGGGTCATCGCGACCGACACGGTAGGCTTCATTCAACGCCTGCCGACGACCTTGGTGGCGGCCTTCAGGTCCACCCTAGAAGAGGTGCAATTGGCCGATTGCCTTGTCGTGGTCGCCGATGCGCTCGCCGAAAACTTGGAAGAGCAGGATAAGGCTGTCGACGACATTATTGAAGAACTCGGGGCCAAAGACGTGCCCCAGGCGCGGGTGTTCAATAAAATAGACCGGATCGATTTCAGGCAGCGCAAGAACCTTGAGCGGCGTTATCCCGACCGCCTCTTGATTTCGGCCGCCACCGGAGAAGGGATGCCGTCGATCCTGGAGAGGATTCAGGAGAGCCTCCGGGGTTGGGTGATTCGCGATATCGATTTGCCGGTTTCGGCCGCGCGTCATACCGAGGACATTTATCAATGCGCGCAAGTCCTGTCAAAAACCGATTCGGCGGATAAAGTAAGGTATCGGCTCCGCCTCACGCCCGAGAACTGGAGCCGTCTGCAAAAAAAGCTGAATTTATAATATAATCAAATAATGCTTGATTTCCAAACACCCGGTCTCATCCTGCTCAGCTATTTGGTCGGCGGCATTCCCACCGGATATCTCACCGTAAAAAGGCTAAAAGGCATCGATATCCGGGAATACGGCTCGGGAAATCCCGGTACGGCTAATGTTTACAGAGTGGCGGGTCCGCTCGCCGGGGCCATCACTCTATTGATCGACGCTTTAAAAGGATATCTCCCGGTCATATATGCCAATTACTATTACCAGAATCAACACGCGGTCATGATGCTTTGCGGGACCGCGGCTATTATCGGCCATGATTGGACCGTTTTTCTGCGCTTTCGCGGCGGCAAGGGGGTGGCCAC
>MGUO01000263.1:0-1212 GCA_001800015.1 Elusimicrobia bacterium RIFCSPHIGHO2_02_FULL_57_9 | reverse complement strand
TGCCTCTCTCTTTTACCTGGATGTCCATTGCCGCCGCGGTGCTGATTCTTTACAAACACATCCCCAATATCAAGCGCCTTGTGCAAAGAAACGAACTGTATTTGCATGAAAAAAAATATTAAAATTGCGGTGTTAGGCGGAGGTCTCTGGGGCACGGTCCTGGCGCAACATCTGGGTTCGGCAGGCTCGAAGCGCAATGTTTGGCTTTGGGAATTCTTCGCGCAAGCGGCTGAGATCCTGCGCAGCAAGCGACGCCACCCGCATATCCCGGGCTTGCGGCTTGACGACGCCGTGACCGTCACCGCTCATTTAGGCCAAGCGGTAGCCGGCGCGGAAATTTTGCTCTTTGTCTTGCCGTCGCCGGTGGTGCGGACGACGGCTAAAGCCGTGCGCAAATACCTGGGCCGGCCACGGCCTTTCGTGGTCAACGCCTCCAAGGGTTTGGAACCGGGAACGCTTAAAACCATGGGGGAAGCGCTCGTTTCGGAATTGCCCGGGGCGCGAGCCGTCTATACTTTGTCGGGCCCCAGTTTCGCCCGGGAAGTGGCCGGGGGAGTGCCGACTAAAATGCTGCTGGCTGGTCCTAGAGGACCGCAGGCGGAGTCGCTGCGGCGGCTTTTCAACGGGGGGGCGTTGCGGGTGGAGTTAAGCGGCGACCGCAAGGGCGTTGAGCTGGGGGGATCTCTTAAGAATGCGCTGGCGATCGGTTGCGGCGTTTTGGACGGGCTTGGCGGGCGCGGAGCCAACACCAGGGCCGCTCTTTTGACGCAGGGAATGGAGGAAATAAGCCGCTTGATCGTGAGAAGCGGGGGAAAACTCGAAACGATTTACGGTTTAGCCGGGTTGGGAGACTTGATTGCCACGGGCACGTCCCCGCAGTCGCGCAATCGCGCTTTCGGTGAAAAACTGGGAAGGGGCAAGACGCTGCAACAGGCGCGACGGGAAATCCCCACGGTTGTGGAAGGGGTTGAAGCGGCGGCGGGAGCGCATGCCTTGTCCCGGAAGCTGGGCCTCAGGCTGCCTTTGCTTGAAGCCGTTTGGAAAGTGGTTCACAGGGGCAAGCCGGCCCGTTTGGTGGAAGAGGCTCTAGGATTTAATCAGCATGGCAAAAAACGATAAAGAAAGCTCCAAGGACAAAGAACCGGAAAATGCCCCGGAAAGGGAAGTCCGCATCTATTCCTTGGCCACCACCGTCAACGAATGTATTATTTT
>MGUO01000262.1 GCA_001800015.1 Elusimicrobia bacterium RIFCSPHIGHO2_02_FULL_57_9 | reverse complement strand
ACAAAGGAAATTCCGCCTACACTCTGGACTCAAGACCCTCCGACGCCATCGCCGTGGCGGTGCGCGCCGGCTGCCCTGTTTTTGTCGAGGATAAAGTATTTGCCCGCTGCCAGACCTTGAATAAGCCCATCACCGAGGATGAAGTCTCGAAATTTAAGTCCGAGCTCAAGAATCTCAAACCAGAGGATATTTTCAAGGACCTCCAGGAAAAGAAGAAAGACGACAAAGAAAAGGATAAAGGGGACGAGCCAAAATAGATGAACAGACTCGACATCATCAGGGCCGTGGCCAAAGTGCTCACGACCAAGGGAGAAGCCGCACAAGCCGTGGAAACGACCTTCGAAACCATCCGCAGCGCGTTAAACAACGAACAAAAAGTGGTCATCTCCAACTTCGGCACCTTCCGGGTCAAGCATAGGCAGGAGCGAGAAGGCAGGAATCCGAAAACCGGGCAGCACGTCACGGTTCCTCCACGCAAGGGCGTGCGCTTCAAGGCCTCGAAAAACCTGCTCAGCTAAGCGGGTGGAAAGCATCCCGGCCTTGCCGGAGAAGGATTTTTTCAGCATGGGCGAGGCCAGCCGCATCGCCCAAGTGCCTCCCTACACCTTAAGGTATTGGGAGGCCCGGATCGGCTATTTGCGGCCGTCCCGACGCTCAAGCGGCCACCGGCGTTTTAGTCGCGCCGATTTAGAGACGATTTTCTTGGTAAAAGACTTGATTCAGCGCCGCAAGCTGACGGCGGCCGGAGCGCGCAGGGCCTTGATCGAGCATCGGAAGGGCAAGCCCGCGGCTGTAGCGCGGCAGGCTGCGGCCGATGGAAGCGCGACAGGCGCAATGCCGGTCTCAGCCTTAAAGCTGCTGCGTGAAGTTCGCAAAGAGATTCAGAGCTTGATGCATGAGCTCAAGTAGCGCCTGTCATCGGGGACTGGCTCAATGGTAGAGCGCTCCCTTGGGGTGGGAGAGGCTCCGGGTTCGATTCCCGGGTCCCCGACCAGGCACTGTATTACCGTCAGTATGTTTTTAAAAAATACTGATAAATTAATTGCTTTTTAATATCAACTTTCCGCACGGACAGTTCTCATTGCAACAATCAACTAGAGCGGCGGTCTCATGAGAATCATCAAATCGTCCAACCGGTTTCATAAGTGGAAGGTCTCCAAGGCAAGCTGGGCGCTTTCCCTGTTGGTTCTTATCCCATTGACGATGCTGGCCGGCTACGGCATCGGCTGGTGGCTGGATTATTCCGACCAGCCTCAACCATCCGATATCGTAGTGGTCCTTGGCGGAGGCTTCTCGCGGCCTTTTTACGCCGCCGATCTCTATCATGAAGGATACTCCCATAAAATCTGGCTTTCCCGGCCGGTGCGGCAGCCCGCAGAAGTTTTGCTCGATAACCTCGGCATTCCCTATCCCCACGAAGAGGAGATTAACCGCGAAATTCTAGTTCGAAAAGGCGTTCCCGAGGAAAAAATACGTTTTTATGGAAACGGCGTCAAAAGCACGGCCGACGAGGCTCTGGCTTTAAAGGCCGCGCTCGAACCTCGCGGGGAAAAAATCATGGTGGTCACGTCGCGCTGGCATGCCCGCCGCGCTTCTTGGATTTTCTCAAGCACGCTCTCGGGGGCTTCCGTGCGAGTCGTGGCCACGCCGTATGAAACCTTCTCACGGCGCTGGTGGAAAAATCAGGAACTGGCCCGAGCGGCTCTGCTTGAACCCGTAAAAATGCTCTACTTCTGGTTCGGCGGCAGATTTCTCTCCGCCGGTTAGCCGAAATGTTATAATTCCAAATCCGGGGTATAGCTCAATTGGCAGAGCGCTTGGTTCGGGACCAAGAGGTTGCAGGTTCAACCCCTGCTACCCCGATACCTGCTCTTGACAAGATTGCTTTTCGCTCTTGACAATATTGTAGAATTCAATGCCCTTACCCTTGACGCGTCTACACTTGGTGGTTCACGGACGCGTTCAAGGGATCGGTTATCGTTGGTTCGTTCATGAAAAAGCGTCGGAGTTCGGACTGACCGGCTGGGTTGCCAACCGCCGGGACGGCTCGGTTGAAATAGAGGCTGAGGGCGAAGGCGAAGCCCTGGCGGAATTCGCCGGGATTCTTAAAACGGATCATCCGTATGCCCGTGTCGATGACATCGAAACTAAAACGCTTCCCGTTAAAAACTCTGCATCCTTCGAAATCCGCTAAATACTGCGGGCTACCGCCCGCTAGGAGCCGTTAATGGAACCAGGCACGGACACGATAAGCCAATATTTCAAGGGCATCCAGAAACTGGCCCAAGTGGACCGCGAGGAAATCCATAAACTTTGGAAAAAAGCCAAACGCGGCGACCACCACTCCAAGCAGCGCATCATGGAGACTAACCTGCGCTTGGTGGTCCCTATCGCCAAGAAATATCATCGCCAGGGCATCGACTTCCTGGACCTGGTCGAGGAAGGGAACTTGGGGCTGATGCACTCCATCGATAAATTCGAGCCCAAGAAAGGCTACCGCTTCTCCACCTACGCCTCTTACTGGATCGAGCAGTCCATTCGCCGCGCGGTCGAGGAACAGTCAAAAACCATCCGCATCCCGCCCCATGCCTGGGAGGCTTTGCGCAAATGGCTTAAGCAGTGGGAAAAGATGCACGCCATGCTTGGACGGGATCCCACCCTGGCTGAGATGGCGCGCAAAATGCATTGGACCGCTCGCCAGGTGCGCGGGGTGCTCGATGCCGCCGAAGCCGCCCGCGGCATGGGCTCTTTGGAAGCTCCCATCGACAGCGAGGATGAGAATATCACAGTTGAGGACATGATTTCCGAGTCCGACAACCAATCTCCGGAAAATCTCATATCCGTTCTTAAGCTGCATGATGAGCTCAATCAGGCTCTCAAGGAAATCGGGGAAAGGGAGCGGATGATACTTGAGTTCCGCCACGGGCTTACGGGCCAAACCCCGATGACTCTGGAAGAAGTGGGCAAAAGGCTGCGTCTTTCCCGCGAGCGCATCCGCCAAATCGAAGAACGCGCCCTGCTGCGCCTGCGCCGCGTGGCCAACCGCATGGGCTTAATCGAGGTCACCGAGACCCGCGCCGCCACACCCAATCTTCAGCCCGGCTGGAACACGCCGAAATTGCGCACCGACATTCTGGGCCAGATCATTCCGGAAGGCCGCCGAACAGCCCCCACAACGACCCGTCCGCCTAGGCGAGCCCCGCGTTTGATCTTGACCGGCTATAAGGCGGGCAAGGCAGGCAAAAAATCGAAGCGCTGATGAGCAGCCGAGTTATCGACTTTAAGTCGCTGATTCACGATGTGCCCGACTTCCCCAAGAAGGGCATCATATTCAAGGACATCACCCCGCTTTTGGGCAACGCTCAAGCCTTTGCCGCGGTGATCGACCTCATGACAGCGCCCTTCCTGGGCAAGGGCATCAGCATCGTAGCGGGCGTTGAGTCGCGCGGATTTCTGCTGGCGACTCCGATCGCCTACCGCTTAAAAGCAGGAGTGGTCCCTATCCGCAAGAAGGGAAAACTTCCGCGCAAGACGCGCTGCGCCTTTTATGACCTGGAATACGGCCAGGATTCCATTGAGGCTCACGCCGACGCTATTGCACCCGGGACCAAGGTGCTGCTGGTCGATGACGTTCTGGCCACGGGGGGAACCGCAAAAGCCGCCTGCGAACTGCTCACCGCCCTAGGCGGCTCCATCCAGGGTCTTTCCTTTCTAATCGAGCTGAATTTTCTCAACGGCCGCACCAAGCTTCCTAGACAGATTATCCATTCGCTGGTAACCTACTAGGCCTTTCATTGGCTGCACTGCTTCAATCACAAATTGTTATTGTATAATCAACGCAACGCCCCGATAGCTCAATAGCTCAAAGAAAAGGACATGAACTTTAGGATTCGCAAAGACATAGGTCGCCGCGTGCCGGCAAAGCAGTCGCAGGCGCAGCAAGACCTCGATGAACTGGCGTATTGGCTTTCGCGTCCTGCCGAAGAGCGCGTTGAAGCGGTCGGTTTTTTGACTCGCAGGCGGCACCGACTGGAAACAGGCCGCGAGCTTCCACCCTTGGATAAGACCGTCGGACACAGGGTCCGCGCGCAGAATGCCTGAGATTCACGACGATTTCGTCGCCTTTCTTAAAACTCTTAACAAACATAAAGTGGAATACCTTGTCGTCGGCGGTCATGCGGTCGGCTATCATGGCCGACCACGCGATACAGGCGACATCGATATCGTCATAAAGTCGACGAAAGAGAACGCCGGGCGTCTGGTCCACGCGGTGGGTGCTTTCGGTGCCGGGGCTCTCGGCTACACCGAAGACGACTACCTCTCCGGTGACTTTATTCAATTCGGAGTCGCGCCCGTTAGAATCGATGTGACGACTTTGTTCGAAGGAGTCTCCCGGCAGCGATT
>MGUO01000261.1:903-981 GCA_001800015.1 Elusimicrobia bacterium RIFCSPHIGHO2_02_FULL_57_9 | reverse complement strand
CGCCTGAAGAGGCGACGCGGCTCGTCCAGGATATATACCTGGAGCCGATAAAGGAGGACCTCATCTCGCGGCGCATAA
>MGUO01000261.1:0-846 GCA_001800015.1 Elusimicrobia bacterium RIFCSPHIGHO2_02_FULL_57_9 | reverse complement strand
AGAGGTACGGCGCTATAGCCCAGGAGGCAGGGGCCGATATATTCATCGTCCAATCCACCGTGACGACCGCCAAACACGTCGCAAAGGAGTACAAGTCGCTCGACTTCTACAAGTTCTGCAAGCAGATGAAGATACCCGTGGTCGTCGGGAACTGTGTCACCTATGAGGTCGCGCTGGAACTCATGGATACGGGCGCGAGCGCGATCCTCGTCGGGATAGGCCCCGGCGCCGCCTGCACGACTAGGGGCGTCCTCGGGATAGGCGTCCCGCAGGTGACAGCCACCGTAGACTGCGCAGCTGCCAGAAACGCATATTTCAGGAAGAAGAAAAGATACGTCCCGATCATAACAGACGGCGGGATGTCGACTGGCGGCGACATATGCAAGGCCTTCGCCTGCGGAGCCGATGCCGTCATGGTGGGGTCCGCATTCGCGCGCGCCAAGGAGGCGCCGGGAAGGGGATACCACTGGGGAATGGCCACCCCGCACGCAAACCTGCCGCGCGGCACGAGGATCAGGGTCGGGACGACAGGGACGCTCGAGGATATATTGTACGGCCCTGCGAGGCTCGATGACGGCTCGCAGAACCTCATGGGCGCGCTGATGACATCGATGGGAAACTTAGGCGCCAAAGATATAAAAGAGATGCACAAGGTCGAGATAATAATAGCCCCTTCGATACAGACCGAAGGTAAAGTATTTCAGGCCGCTCAGCGCGTGGGAATGGGAAAATAGCGCATCGCGGCAGTAAGAGATAGATGCCTCACACAGATTTTGTCCACCTGCACGTCCACACCCAATACAGCCTCCTGGACGGCGCCTGCCTTTTGGAGAAGCTGATAGAGAA
>MGUO01000260.1 GCA_001800015.1 Elusimicrobia bacterium RIFCSPHIGHO2_02_FULL_57_9 | reverse complement strand
CGGCCGAGTGCCCAGCGTCGCGATCAGCGGATGATGGCTCGGACGGCGATGCTTCTTGGGGTTGTAGCCAAGCCAGGCACCTTCCTGCTTCCCGTAACGTTCCACGATTGAACTGTCCAGGTCCAGAATCTCGCCTTCAAGCGTGATCTGCCCCAGCTGCCAGCGCATCAGGCTGTCAAAACACGCCGTCACCGTCCCCGAACCAAACCGCCGAAAGAACCGCGACAGCGTCGTGTCTGAGACGAATCGTTTCAGCCCCAAGATTCGCCGCGCGCCCTCATCCCAGCGCAGACGTTCGATATGCGCCAGTCGACGGGAGCCCACAAGCACACCCGCCATGAACGCCAGCACGACTTCCACGGGGTCCGTCGCATTGGGCGAGGTCAGCTGGAACGGCAACGCTTTGCGCAGAGCGTCTTCCAGCCCGACCTGCCGCGCCAATCCGCTGAACAGGACCAGCCCGCCCCACGGCGTCACCGCCTTGTCCGTGAACGTGATCCCTATTTCTTCGTCACCCACCAATGATGTAGCTTCGTGTTGCATCGTCTCGCCCTCCTTGTCTAAGCAACCAGGATTCTAGCGAGACGATGCTTCGTTTTGTGGAGGCAGCAACGCGCGGACAAACTCGCACCGGTGCGAGTGGTTATCGTTAGCAGGAGCCCGACGCCGCGTGGTTCATGTGGTCAACTGAAGATTTCGGGTTAGCGCTTTCTCGAGCAGGTGAGGCCGTCTCGTTGCGCCGATGTGATAAGAGTGGGAGGAGCTATGACGATCGTCGACGACCTTCTTGAGCAGCACGCCGGTCTGCGCCGCAGTCTGTCGGAACTGGAGGCTCTACTGGGACCGGGGTCGGACGCGGGGTGGGACGACTGCTCGAACTGCGATATGACCCGGTTCCAAGCACGACTGAAGGATTTCCT
>MGUO01000259.1:791-902 GCA_001800015.1 Elusimicrobia bacterium RIFCSPHIGHO2_02_FULL_57_9 | reverse complement strand
GACCCGTTCGGGGCCGGCCATGATCCGCGATGAGAACGGCATGCTGGCCGGTTACGTGTACGTGGACGTGGCGGGAGTGGACATCGGCTCCTACGTTGAGCGCGCCAAAAA
>MGUO01000259.1:0-717 GCA_001800015.1 Elusimicrobia bacterium RIFCSPHIGHO2_02_FULL_57_9 | reverse complement strand
GCGTGCGCGAACGGCTCAAGGTCGTTTTACCATTGACACTTTTGATCATTGCTGTTCTATTATTTATGAACACAAGGTCATGGATCAAAACAGGGATCGTTCTATTGGCCGTTCCGTTCTCATTGATCGGCGCGGTGTGGCTGTTGTGGATCCTGGGATATAACCTGTCCATCGCCGTGTGGGTGGGCATGATCGCGCTCATGGGGCTCGATGCCGAGACCGGCGTTTTGATGTTGTTATTCTTGGACATTGCTTATCAGGACGCGGTCAAGGCGAAACGCATGAACGATCAAAATGACCTGAAAGAAGCGATCGTGCACGGGGCCGTGCGCCGGGTACGTCCCAAAATGATGACGGTCATGGCCGCGCTGTTGGGGTTATTGCCCATCATGTGGTCGCACGGCGCCGGGGCGGATGTGATGAGCCGCATCGCCGCGCCCATGATCGGAGGATTAATAACCTCATTTTTGCTGGAACTGCTGGTCTATCCGGCGATCTTTCATTTGTGGAAACAGAGAACGTTCAATCCATCAATCATCAAGGAGGCAGTATGAAAAAAGTATTAACAATAGGAGCGATTTTTCTAGGTGCGTCCCTGGTTTACGCCAACGCACAAATACCGGCGGATGCCAAGGCCGAACCGGCCTCTGATGCGGCTGTCATTGCCGTGCCCGTTGCCGCGCCGGTCGAGGTCGGCAATAAAATTTGCCCGGTCAG
>MGUO01000258.1 GCA_001800015.1 Elusimicrobia bacterium RIFCSPHIGHO2_02_FULL_57_9 | reverse complement strand
AATATCGGCACCATCGGGCACGTGGACCACGGCAAAACCACTTTAACCGCGGCGATCACGCATTATCTGGCGAAAAAGGGCTTGGCCCAAGCCAAGAAATACGATGAGATCGACAACGCCCCCGAAGAGCGGGCGCGCGGGGTCACCATCAATGTTCATCACCAGGAATACGAGACCGCCAAGCGGCATTACGCCCATGTCGACTGTCCCGGCCATGCCGACTACATTAAGAACATGATCACCGGAGCCGCCCAAATGGACGGTGCTATCCTGGTGGTTTCGGCCGCCGACGGCCCCATGCCCCAGACCCGCGAGCACGTGCTTTTGGCCCGGCAGGTGAACGTTCCCCATATCGTCGTGTTCTTAAATAAAATCGACGTGGCGGATAAGGACTTAGTCGACCTGGTGGAGATGGAAGTGCGCGAGCTTTTAACCAAGTACGAGTTCCCCGGCGACAAGGTCACGGTAGTGCGGGGCTCGGCCACCAAGGCCCTGGAAGGCGACGGCTCGGATATCGGCGAGAAGGCCATCGAGAAGCTGATGGAAGCCCTGGATAAGGACATTCCCGAACCCAAGCGGGCGGTTGATCAGCCCTTTTTGATGGCCGTTGAAGACGTTTTCTCGATCACCGGCCGCGGCACTGTGGCCACGGGCCGCGTGGAACGGGGCAAGATCAAGGTGGGCGAGAACATCGAGATCGTGGGCATCAAGCCGACGCAGAAGTCGGTTGTGACGGGTTTGGAGATGTTTCGCAAGATTCTGGATGAGAGCGTGGCCGGCGATAATGTGGGGATACTGCTGCGCGGCATTGAAAAGAATCAGGTTGAGAGGGGGCAGGTGATCGTGGCTCCCGGTTCGATCAAGCCGCACACCAAATTTAAGGCCAAGCTGTATGTTTTGACCAAGGATGAGGGGGGGCGGCACACGCCCTTTTTCAAGGGCTACAAGCCGCAGTTCTACTTCCGCACGACGGACGTGACGGGGACGGTGGTTCTGCCGGCGGGCGTGGAGATGGTGACGCCCGGGGACAACGTCGACATCGACGTGGAATTAATCGCCCCGATCGCCATGGAGAAGGGGCTGCGCTTCGCGGTTCGCGAGGGCGGCCATACGGTGGGCGCCGGCGTGGTCGGCGATATCAGCGCGTAAACGCGTACATAGGGATGTCAAAATAAGGTACAATATCTATGGCAGAGACAAATAATCCGCAGCAGAGAATCCGCATTAGACTTCGAGCTTACGATCATCGCGTTCTTGACGCGAGCGTAGGCAAGATTGTCGAGACGGCGCAGCGAACGGGGGCCGTAGTTTCTGGCCCTATTTTGTTGCCGACTCACATAAAGAAGTATACGGTTCTGCGGTCTCCCCACGTTGACAAGAAGTCGCGTGAACAGTTTGAAATGCGTATTCACAAGAGGCTCATCGAGCTCAACAGCACCACGTCGAAAACCGTGGATGAACTGATGAAGCTCGACTTGCCGGCGGGCGTGGATGTGGAGATAAAACTTTAAGTTTAACGGTGATCTATGAGCGGCGGACAGGAAGAAGCCAAAAACGAAGTTAAAAACGAAGAGAAGGCGGCCGAGGCTAAAAGGGCTCCGGCGGCTTTCCGCGGCATTTTAGGCGAGAAGGTGGGGATGACGCAGATTTATCACCCCAAGACCAAGCACATTTGCGACGTGACCGTTGTCAAGGCGGGCCCCTGTCCCGTTATGCGGGTTAAAACCGCGGAAGGCAAGGACGGCTATAATGCCGTGCAATTGGCTTATGGTTCGCGTAAAGAGAAAAACATTCCAGAGCCGCAGCTTGCGCAATATAAAAAGCTGGGCCTGGGCCCGGCGCGCTTCGTCCGAGAGATCCGGGTCGCCAACGCTCAGGGATTGGAAGAAGGCCAGATCGTGGTCCTGGACGGGGTTTTTAAGTCCGGCGATTACGTCGATGTTCAGGCGCTTTCCAAGGGCAAGGGTTTTGCCGGGGTCATGAAGCGGCATAACTTCCACGGACTGCCGGCTTCCCATGGCGCTTCCGATAAACAGCGCTCACCCGGTTCTTTGGCGGGGCGGCGTTCTTTAGGGCGCGTGCTTCCCGGCCAGCGCATGGCAGGGCATATGGGCCACGAGAAGGTCACTGTCCATAAGCTGGAAGTGATCCGGATCGACGCTAACGACAATCTTATTTATGTTCAAGGTTCCGTTCCCGGCCCCCGCGGCGGAATGGTTACGATCCGAGAAACCGCCAAGTCCAAGAAATTCAGGGTGGATGCCGCTAAATCCGCGGTTAAGAGGGACAAGATGGGCAATATTATCGGCAAAAAACCAACGGCGGCTAAGAAATAATCAGAGGATACATGCAAGCGCAACTTTTAAACGTCAAGGGCCAGGAAGTCGGCAAGCTTGAGCTTAAAGACGGGGTATTCGGCCAAAAAGCTTCCCCGGCTTTTTTGCACGAGTTCGTCACTATTTATCTGGCTAACCAGCGTCGCGGCACGGCCTATACCAAAACCCGCGCCGAAGTTTCCGGCGGCGGGAAGAAGCCCTGGAAGCAGAAGCACACCGGCCGCGCCCGGGCGGGCTCCCTTCGTTCACCGCTTTGGCGTCATGGCGGCGTCACTTTCGGACCGCGCTCAGCCGAGGCCGTTCGCTTGGACATTCCCCGCCAAAAAGCGAAGGCCGCTTTAGGCCAAGCCTTGGCATCCCGTCATGCGCAAGGCAGCATCATTTTTGTGGATCGGTTGGCCCTTGAGCAGCCCAAGACCAAGGAGATGGGCGCTATTCTCAAGCAGCTTCAATGTGCGGGGCGCACCCTCGTCGTGCTTGATCAGCCTGACCAGAATCTCTCCCGGGCCGGCCGGAACATTCAGAATCTTGAGATTCGCCTGGCCGCCGATCTCAACGCTTACGCCGTTTTATCTTTTAAAAAAATAATAATGACCACAGCCGCGCTGGACAAACTCAGCGCGCGGTGGAACTAGACTATGGCGCGGGAAATTTTCGGCACGGTCGTTCGACCGCTCTTGACGGAGCGCAGCACGATCATGAAGGAGAAGCATAATCAATACGTCTTTGAGACGGCTCTGGGCGCCAACAAGGTTCAGATCAAGCGGGCGATCGAAGATCTTTTCAAGGTTCGCGTGGAAAAGGTGCGCACCATGATCGTGCCCGGCAAATTCCGCCGTTTCGGTCGAGGCGGTGGATTGCGGCCCGACTGGAAGAAGGCCGTCGTGACTTTGGAGAAAGGGCAAAAAATTGATTTCACGGAGCAGGCAGGTTAATCCATATGCCGGTTAAAACATTTAGACCTTATACGCCGTCGCGCCGGGGCATGATATCGGCGGATTATTCCGACTTGACCGTTGACCAACCCGAGAAAAGCCTGGTTGCGCCCCTGCGCAAGGCCGCGGGGCGTAATAACACGGGCAGCATCATGGTGCGCCATCAGGGCGGCGGCCACAAAAGGGCTTACAGGATCGTTGATTTTAAGCGTGACAAAGCCGGCGTTCCCGGCAGGGTGGCGACCATTGAATACGATCCGAATCGCACGGCGCGGATTTGTTTGATCAACTATGTCGATGGAGAGAAACGTTATATTATCCATCCGGTGGGCTTAAAGGTCGGCGATGCTATCGTCAGCGGCCCCGAGTCCGATATCAAGGTTGGCAACGCGCTTCCGCTTAAGAACATCCCGGAAGGCTCTTTTATCCACAATGTGGAATTAACGCCAGGCAAGGGTGGACAGATGATGCGCGCCGCGGGCTCTCAGGCGCAGTTGATGGCCAAGGATGGTGGTTATGCCCAGCTTAAAATGCCCTCTGGCGAAATTCGCCGGGTGCCGGATGCCTGCATGGCGACGCTTGGGCAGGTGTCCAACACGGACCATAACACTTTAAACCTCGGGAAGGCCGGCAGGTCCCGCCACCGCGGAATCCGGCCTACGGTGCGCGGCGGAGCCATGAACGCCACCGACCATCCCATGGGCGGCGGCCGTGGAAAATCCAAGGGTGGCAATCACCCCAAATCGCCTTGGAACCAGCTGGCCAAGGGGTATAAGACGCGCAAGAAAAAGAAGGTTTGGGATTGGATGATTGTTTCCGATAGGCGGCATGCCCACCAGGGGGCATAAATAAAATGGGTAGATCAACTAGAAAAGGTCCTTACATCGATTCAAAACTGCTCTTGAAAGTTCAGAAAATGAACACGACCGGCGAAAAGAAGGTCATCAAGACCTGGGCTCGGGCCTGCGCCATTGCACCGGAGTTCGTTGGACACACTTTCGCGGTGCATAACGGCAGGAAATTTTTGCCGATTTACGTTACGGAACAAATGGTCGGACATCGGCTGGGGGAATTCGCGTTTACCCGGTTCTTCAGGGCCCATGGCGGAACCCACAAGGAATCCACGTCCTTAACATAAGGAAGCAAGCATGGAAGCTACCGCACACTCCAAGTTTCAAAGATTCGGCGCCCGCAAGGTGGCGCAGGTATTAAGCGAGATCCGCGGCAAGCGGGTGCTTGAGGTTGAGCAGATATTGCCCATG
>MGUO01000257.1 GCA_001800015.1 Elusimicrobia bacterium RIFCSPHIGHO2_02_FULL_57_9 | reverse complement strand
CTTGCGGCGCAGGTTCGGGTTCGGCCCTTTCCGCGATCCAAAATGCCGGGGGACCCAATTCGCTGTCCGCGGGAGACCACGCGCAGGCCTGGAACTGGGCGCTGACCACTGACGCCAAGACCGGATTCGCGTTCAGCGAAAGCGCGGCTGCCACCAACGGCACCGGCACCCAATACGTCCTGGAGGCGGGTACGGCCGCCGGTTCTACCGCGGGACCGCTAAAGGTCACTTCGAATTCGGCCGATGTCGGCGATGTGCTCTTTGATCTCAAGAGTCTCGGTGATCTCCATATCGCGGACAACGGCACCAATTTCGCGTCGTTCAACGACGATGGAACGATCTTGTTCAAATCCTCCGTCGATTCGGCGACCGCGTTCCAGGTGCAGCCGAACGGCAGCGCCAATCCCATTTTGAATGTCGATACGGTGAACGAATTTGTCGGACTGGGCATGGCGGATCCGAGCTCGGAACTCGACCTGCTCGGCGCGCTGACCGTGCGCGAGATGGCGGCTCCGACGGCCTCCGCGGCGAACACGGGCCGCATCTACTTCGACGCGACAGCCAATAAATTCAGAATTTCCGAAAACGGCGGTTCTTACGGTGACTTGTTGCCTGCGGGTGGAACGCCCTCCAGTTCGGCAACCTATATCACCCAAACGCCCGACGGCACCCTTAGTTCGGAACAAGCACTCTCAACCTTGGCGACCGGCCTCGTGAAGAACACAACGGCCACCGGCGTTCTTTCGATCGCGGCTCAAGGAACGGATTATTACGCGCCGGGCGGGACTGACATCCCGATCACCGACGGCGGCACCGGCGCCTCCACCGCCGTGGCTGCCAGAGACAACCTCGATGTGGAACCCGGTGTCGACGTCCAGGCCTACAACG
>MGUO01000256.1:1041-1691 GCA_001800015.1 Elusimicrobia bacterium RIFCSPHIGHO2_02_FULL_57_9 | reverse complement strand
CATTTTGCCGGTTAGAACCTCCAGGCGCTCGTGCGCCTCAGCCAATACTTTATTAGCCGCTCCCAGGACATCCTCCTTTATTGCAGCTATCTCCAGCGGCATTTTAGCTATAGACGCTTTGATCGCCGCCATTTCCTGCTCAATTTTATCCAGCCATCCTGCCGTTTCGACAGCAGCCTTCTCCCGCTGTCTTCGCTCCGCGGCCAGAAAATCCTTTACCTCTTCATGGTTTTCTCTTAAAGCGCGTTCCAACTTCTCGTCGTGTTTACGCGCGGCTTCCGCTTTATTGCGTGTCTCGTCCAAAGCGGCTCTATACTCCTCCAGCCGCCCGTTCAATTCACCCAAAGCTTCCCCGCTTTCCTGCCTGCCGTCGGCCGTTTCCAGCCCGACCTTCTCAAACTGCCCGGCGACATTAGCCGCTGCCTCCTCGCGCAGGCGCCGCTCTTCCACCAACAATGCCTTTACCGCTATTTTCCCCTCCTCCAGCGAACGTTCCAGCGCCATACTGCGCTCATCCGCGGCTTCCAGCGCCTTGCGCACCCCGGTCAACCCGGCCGCACCATCGCTAATAGCCAGGCGGTCAGATTCAGCCTTCCGTCCGAGTTCTGCGATAAGCTCCGCCATTTCAGCCGCCTTTTCTTCTCCTGATC
>MGUO01000256.1:834-1029 GCA_001800015.1 Elusimicrobia bacterium RIFCSPHIGHO2_02_FULL_57_9 | reverse complement strand
CCAGAAAGCCCCTTATTTCTCCTTCAGCCCTTATAAGCATCGCCCTCACCTTTTCTTCATAGTCCGGAGCGGGCTCGGTTCTTTCCTGGACCGCAGCCAGCCTACTTTCAAGCCCCGCAAGCCTTTTCTCCATAATGCGAAAAAGGTCCAATGTCTGTTCATGGGCGGGTGCGGTGGTGGGTTTAGAGGCTTCCA
>MGUO01000256.1:0-813 GCA_001800015.1 Elusimicrobia bacterium RIFCSPHIGHO2_02_FULL_57_9 | reverse complement strand
CAGAACCTCCCTTGAGGCTGTCAATAATTTCTTCCGGCTTTTTCTTATTGTTGTCCATAAATACGGTGGAGAAGTCTTTTGCCGTTAATAGCCCTCAAGGCATTTTAAAACGAATATCGCTGAGGCATTTGCCCCGCCACAATATCAAGGATATCCCGGCACGGGAGAATGCCGCTTCGTTGTCCCTCATTTTGCCTCCCCGCCGGGTTTTGCGGCCAGGCGCTTCAGATTCCCCTCTATTTCACCCCTTGCCCCGGCAAGCAGGACGGCTTCTTTTTCCAGCCCGGCAACCAGCTCTCCGGCAGACTCGAGGCTTCTGCGTATAATAGCGCCTGAAACGCCCAGCACAGCAGCCAGATTTACCGGTTCAGCCGCCTTTATAAAGTCCTTCAACCCGGCCAATACGCCGCCCAACCGCCCCTCGATCTCCACAATATTTTCCGTTACGGCTGCTATGGCGGCAGTATTGGAGGCCGACAAACCATACGCCTCCTTAATTTTTTCGAGCTGCCAGCTGTTTTCAGCCGCCACCCGGGCCGCGGCATCATCAATACGCGCAAGCAAGACCTTCTCAAGCCCGTGTTGCACGGATGAAACCCCGGAAAGCACCTTTTCATTCTCCGCTCTGACACAGCGTTCAAGAGCGTCGATCTGCAAACCACTGTCCCTGCCCCGCCGGGTTAGCTCATCCAGGTGACCAATAAGAAGCTTCCCCAATGCGTCCATCCGGTCGCGCCCGTCAAGAGAAACGGCATCAATACGCCTTAGGGACTCGCCGCTGCTCTCGGCAAAAGCGTTCCGGATGGAAGAAAA
>MGUO01000255.1 GCA_001800015.1 Elusimicrobia bacterium RIFCSPHIGHO2_02_FULL_57_9 | reverse complement strand
ACAACGGCATGGGGCCCAAGCACCAGAAATGCGCCCTGACCTGCCTGAAAGACGGCGCTCCCATGGGGCTCCTTTCCAAGGACGGGTCCGTCTACCTCCTCATCGAGGACCATGACGCCAAACAGCCCTACCTGGACCTCAAGGCGCTGGCCGGGGAGCAGGTCAAAGTGAAAGGCAAGGTCTTCTTGAAGGGCGGCGTACAGGCCATCCAAGTCCTCTCCTCCCAGAAGGCCGGCTGACCGGACCGCCGTGAAATTCTACCTTCTCCATCCCGTCGCGGTCCATTTTCCCATCGCGCTCCTGACCCTGGGTTTCGCCGCGGAGGGAGTGAACCATCTCTCCAAGAACGAATGCATAAGGTCCTGGGTCTCCCAGGCCGCGCTTTGGATGCTTTGGCTGGGGACATTGGCGGCCTGGGCGGCCGTCGGGCTGGGACTTCTCGCGGAAGAGACGGTCCCGCACGTTCCCGCCGCCTGGGAGGTCCTGGAAGAGCATGAGGAGCTCGCGTTCTGGTCGGCGGGTCTCTTCACGGCGCTTTCCCTCTGCCGGTTCTTCCTCAAAGACCTCTGGGAGACCCGCAGGTGGATCTTCCTGGCCGTTTGGGCGGTCCTGCTCGGCCTCCTCTTCACTGCCGCCAAGCACGGCGGGGACCTGGTCTACGAGTTCGGGGTGGGGGTGGCCCGGAGCTGAAAATCCCGCGCCAACCCCCCTTGAAATTAGGCGGGACTCCTGTTAGAATGACGCGGATTTAAGCGAAGGTCTAAAGGAGAGCCGGATGAAGAAGAAAGCCAAGCCGGTCGACGAACGGAGGCGGGAAGAGGACCGCAGGCAGTCGATCGCCGTGAACGCGATCTACAGACGTCTAGTCAAGAGGAATCTCCTCCCCGAAAGACGCAAGGGCGACCGCAGGGGCAGGAAAAAAAGGAGATAGTTCAGCGAAGCAGGGTCAGGAAGAGACCTGAAAGCAAAG
>MGUO01000254.1 GCA_001800015.1 Elusimicrobia bacterium RIFCSPHIGHO2_02_FULL_57_9 | reverse complement strand
TTTTCTGACCACCATTCCCGTTTACCTGCAACTCGGCTCCGAGTTCATGCCCCCCTTAAACGAAGGGGCGATCCTTTACATGCCGACCACCCTCCCCGGTATTTCGGTCACGGAGGCGGAGAGGATGTTGCAGATCCAGGACCGCGTCTTGCGATCGTTTCCGGAGGTGGAGCGGGTCTTCGGAAAAATCGGGCGCGCCGACTCATCCACCGATCCCGCCCCTTTCTCGATGGTGGAGACCACCGTACTTTTGAAACCGGAGTCGGAGTGGCGGAAAGTGAAACGCTGGTATTCGTGGATGCCCAAACCGTACCACTGGCTCTTCGGCCACATCTGGAGCGACCATATTTCGTGGGAGGATTTGATCAATGAAATGAATTCCAAAATGCAGTTTCCCGGATGGACCAACGCATGGACCATGCCGATCAAAAACCGGATCGACATGCTCTCCACCGGCATTCGCACCCCTATCGGCATCAAGGTCTTTGGCGACGATTTCAAGAAGATCGAGGAAATCGGCGCCCATCTGGAGGCGATCTTGAAAGATGTGCCCGGGACGCGGAGCGTTTATGCCGAACGGGTGGCCGGCGGATATTTTATCGATTTTGAGCTGAAGCGGGACCAACTGGCCCGTTTTGGCCTCACCGTGGACGACGCCGAAATGGTCATCGCCTCCGCCATCGGCGGCGAGAATATCACGACAACGGTGGAGGGGCGTGAGCGGTATCCGGTGAATCTCCGCTATGCGCGTGAGCTTCGGGACAACCTTCCCGAACTAAAACGGGTTCTTGTTCCCACCCCTTCGGGGGCGCAGATTCCGCTGGCAGAGATCGCCGACATCCGGATGGTGGCCGGTCCGTCGATGATCCGGGACGAA
>MGUO01000253.1 GCA_001800015.1 Elusimicrobia bacterium RIFCSPHIGHO2_02_FULL_57_9 | reverse complement strand
AGCTTAAAAAAGAGGGGATGAATAGCCTTATCCTGGATTTGCGCAATAATCCCGGGGGCCTGCTTTCCTCGGCGGTTGAGATCGCCGCCGACTTTATCGGCGAGAATAAGCTTATTGTTTATACCCAAGGCCGCAAGCCCGACCACCGCCAGGAATTCCGCGCCCCCGCCAAGGCGTCTTTCGGCGCCATCCCTCTTGTGGTTCTGGTTAACGGCGGTTCGGCATCCGGCTCCGAGATCGTGGCCGGAGCGCTTCAGGATCATCACCGCGCCGTGATCATCGGCATGCGCACCTTCGGCAAGGCGAGCGTGCAGTCCGTCATTCCCCTGTCGGACGGCTCGGCTTTGCGGCTGACCGTGGCCCGCTATTATACGCCCTCCGGCAAATCCATCCATCGCGATGAAAAAAATAAGACGGGAGGCATCACTCCCGATATCGTGGTTCCCGTTTCCCGCGAGGCGGAAGCCAAGCTCTACAATCAGTGGGAAATGGTCTATGCCCGGGATAAAAGGCCTAAGTCCGTCGTCAAGAAAGAAGAGCTGGTGCCCGATGAAATCCTCAACCGCGCCGTGGAGCTGCTTAAGGCGCGCGATGTTTTAAGCACCCTCGAGGTCGAAGGCAAGTGAGAGTTCTGGGAATTGAAACCTCCTGCGATGAGACGGCCGCCGCTATCGTGGAAAACGGACGCTCTATCCTTTCCAATGTGGTTTCTTCCCAGGTGGCGCTTCACCGCAAATATCGCGGCATCGTGCCGGAGTTGGCCTCGCGGGCCCATTTGCAAAAAATAGCGGGGGTCGTGGAGCGGGCTTTCGGGGATTGCGGCAATCCTCAGGTTGACGCCGTCGCCTATACCCAAGGCCCGGGGCTGATGGGATCATTGCTGGTGGGCAAGGTGGCGGCGCAGACATTGGCCCATATGCTCGACTGCCCCTTGATAGGAGTCAACCATCTGGAGGGCCACATTTTCGCGGTGGAGCTTTCGCAGAAGCTGCGTTTCCCCCTGATCGCGCTGATTGTTTCCGGCGGGCACACGGATTTGATTCTGAGTTTTAAGCCCGGCCGCTACCGCGTGTTGGGGCGAACCAGAGATGACGCCGCCGGCGAGGCTTTTGATAAAGTAGCCCGCCTGCTGAACCTGGGTTATCCGGGCGGGCCGATTATCGATCGGCTCGCTAAAAAGGGCGATCCGGCGGCCGTTAAATTTCCGCGGCCCCTTATGCCCGAGACTTGGGATTTTTCCTTCGCGGGGCTTAAAACCGCGGTGCTCTATCGCGTGCAGCGCCTAGGAAACGGACCTCGGCCTTGCGAGATTCATGATTTGTGCGCTTCCTTCCAGGAAGCCGTCGTTGACACTCTCGCCGCCAAAGTCATGGCCGCCGCCCAAAAATTTGGGGTCAAGGATGTCGTCTTAGGCGGAGGCGTGGCGGCCAACAGCCGCCTGCGCGAAGTTTGCGCGGTTCGGGGGTTTGATCGCGGCATTAGGGTGGCGATGCCGCCGCCCTCGTTATGCACCGATAACGGGGCCATGATCGCCCAAGCGGCGACCCATAGGCTTATGGACAAATCGCGGCCGGTCCGCGGTTTTCGCTGCGATCCTTCTCTGCCGTTTCAAAACTGGGCCATTGGATAAGATTTCCGGGCCGCCCGACAAGCTTCTTCTGTTTCTCGGCGTCTTTGCCGTCTATCTTTATTGCGCTTATCCCGCTTTTGCCCCGCGCGACAGCGCCGATTTGGCTTTGGCCGCGCTGAACTTGGGAGTGGCGCATCCGCCGGGCTATCCTCTATATGCCGTTTTAGGCCGCGCGTGGCTCACACTTTTGCCTCTGGGCAACCCGGCCTATCGCCTGAATCTGCTCTCCGCCGCTGCGGGTGCTGCGGCCGCGGTCTGCGTTTATATGATCGTACAGCGCCGAGCCGGCTTCTGGCCGGCCCTAGGCGCCGCTCTCGCTTTAGCATTCAGCGCTCCTTTATGGAAATTCAGCCTGCTCAATGAAATGTATTCGCTTCATGCTCTCTTTGTCGCCTGGCTTGTTCTTCTGGCCCAAGGAGACGGAACTTCCCCAATGAGGAGAGCCTGCCTGAGCGCCCTGCTTTTCGGCCTGGGTCTGGTCAACCATCAGAGTTTAATTTTGCTTCTACCGGCGTTGGTTTTTTTATGGCGAGCCGAGTTAATTGGGCTTCAAATCAATGCCTCGGCCCTGCTGGGGAGAATCATGGTTTTTTGGTTTCTAGGGTTTGCTCTATATGCCGCGGTGATTCTGCGCTTGCGCGATTTCGGCCTGGGCTGGGCCGTGATTACGCGCTCCGAGTACGGCAGTTTTGAGTTATTCGGCGGTTTTTCCCGACAGCTAAACGAGCCCCTTGCATTAAAACTTTTGGGACATTTGGCTCTAGGACTGATCTCAGGCGGTTCCGTCTTGGCGGCGGGCTTGGCAGGCTTGGGAGTTTGGGCGACTTGCAAGCAGCGCTCTCGTTTCGGCATGGCCATGCTCATAGGGTTAGGCTTATTCGGGCCGCTGTTTTTCCTGATGACGCGTTTTGATTTATCCAATTGGGTGGCGCAAACCGTGCTTGAAACGGCGTTTATCATTCCGACGCTTTTTCTTTGCCTGCTGGCCGGCTTGGGATTAAAACGACTGCCTCAAAGGGCCGTGACTGTCGCGGCGCTGGCCATGGGGGTGTCTGCGTTCTGGCTTCATGGCGCGCTTATGAATCACCGGGATGATTTTTCCGCTTATGATTATATCCGCGATTTGCGCTCCGCGTTGCCCCCCGGCAGCGCGGCCGTGGTGGCCGGAGACACCGCCCTATTCGGCCTTAAGTATTGGGAGGCTTGGAAGCGGGATGCGCACGCCCCCGGTGTCGGACGGGATTCCCGTTTGATTGTCGGTGCCCGCGAGCTCGATTTGCGCCGCTGGATCGAGGGACAGCTCGGCCGGCGGCCTGTTTATGTCACGGGACTTTCGCAGGTGGCTCTTGGACAATTAGGGCTTTGGGGAAAAACCCAGCAAGTGTTTCCGGCAGGCCTGGCGCAGAGAATCGGGGAAAAGAACGAAACTCCGGAGTCAGCGGCCTGGCAGATGTCCGTGTTAAGGAAGTCGAGATCCCTGGAAAATGGGGAATCGTATGCCCATGATATCCGTCTGGCCTATGCCTTCGCGCATTATCTTTCCGCGCATCTGGCCGCCGATGCCGTCGCCGCCGAAAATCATTCTCGCGAGGCGGCTGTTTTAGATCCCGAGGATTACCGGCTTGCGCCATAATATTTTCTTAATCGTAAAAGGGGCGAAAAGACCTACAATGGGAGTTCGATGAGAAAGTTCAACCCGGCCCTCTTGTTGTTGCCGGCGCTCTTTTTGTCGTTATTACCCGGCGCTTTCGCCGCTTTCGAGGACTGCGGCTTTTCCCCGCGCGCAGTTTCTCTGGGCGGGGCCATGACCGCGGTTGCCGGCGACCCGGTCTCGCAATTTTATAACCCGGCGACCTTGGGTTCGCTTAGACGAAGCGCTCTTTCCACCAATTACCTGCGCCAATACCACATTCCTGCCGGAGAGGCGGATCAGGAGCTCATTGATTTAGCCGCCGCCGTGCCGGTCTCTCAGGAAATCATCAACGGCACCTTCGGCTTTTCCCACGTTTATAACCGGCAAAACAGAGTCGGGCTGGAAAGGGCCGGCGGCCTGGGTTACGGCAGCCGCAGTTTTCATGAATTCGACGGCGGGGGCCTGGAATGGGGAGGCGCTTTGAAGGCGCTTAAGCGCACCCTGGATTCCGGCTCAAGCGCGGCTTTGCGAGCGGCCCTTGACGTGGGCGTGCTCGCGCGCTTCGAGGACCGTTACACCTTCGGCTTTTCCCTGCTTAACTTCAACCGGCCGAGCATGAACACCAGCTTCAAAGACCGGGCTCCCTTGACGGCCAAATTGGGCTTTGCCGAACAGGTGAAGGGCTTTACCTACGCCATCGACGTCAGCAAGAGAGAGCCTTCTTTTGGCCGCCCGGGCAGCGCCAACCTGGGAGCCGGCCTTGAGAATTGGTGGCCGACGGCGCGCCAGGGCTCCATCGCCGGTCGCGTGGGCTTAAGCCTGGGCAACCGCGACAAGACTTTCAACTGGGGCATGGGCTGGACCTTGTTCGGCGGACAGCTGGATTATGCTCTGACGGTGCCCGTCTCAGGCTCCCTTCGGCTCGGCCATGCCCTGGGCCTGCTTTACCGCTTCGGCCAAACCAATCCGGAGGCCGAATACCAAAAGGTCTTGGCCGGGGAGATGCGCACACGCCAGGATTTAACCCGCGCCTTGGAAGCGGGAGAAATCAAGCAATGGAAATTATCGGAGGAGCTGCGGCTCATGCGCGAGGAATTGGCGGCTTTGCGCGCGCAGCTTCTGGATAAAACCGCCTCGGAAGCCGAGGCCCGGCAGAGAATGAAGGAGATCGAGGAAAAGCATCGCCAGGTCGCGGAGAGATTCTCGAAGATGCAGGCCGAGGCCAAGAAGCTGGCCGAGAAAACCAAGGACACTTTGTTTCAGGAGGATTGGGCGGCTTACGAGAAGCTTAAGCTGGGTGGCGCGCCGGATGCCGTGCTCATGGATCAGGTCAAGCGCCTCCTGCGCGAGT
>MGUO01000252.1:6891-10376 GCA_001800015.1 Elusimicrobia bacterium RIFCSPHIGHO2_02_FULL_57_9 | reverse complement strand
CTTCTCGGAATCGGCCAATATCTCCTTGATCACGCGGGCCAGCTCGTTTTTATCATCAACCTGAAAGCCGCCCCCTGATTTTTTTAAAGCCGCTGCCGTTTCGTGCGTGTGGGAAACATAAGGGCCGAAGGCGACCGGCGAGCCGGCCAGGGCGGGCTCGAGCAAATTATGCCCTCCGACGGGAACCAGGGTCCCTCCCACGAAAGATATCTTGGCGTGGGAATAGAAGCTGGGGAGAATGCCCATGGCGTCGATAAGCAGGGCCGCGTAATCCTCGCCATCCAAGGGTTTGGACCAGGAGGCGAATTTCACGCTGTTGTTTTGCAGCGTAGCGGCAGTCTGCGCCGCTCGTTCAACGTGGCGCGGCGCGATCACCAGCTTAACCTGGGCGCAGGCCCTGCGCGCTTCCAGGAAGGCGTCGATGACCGCCTGTTCTTCTACAGGGTGCGTGCTGCCGGCCACGATCAGAGGCAGGCCGTCCCAGCCAAGTTTTTCAATAGCCTGCTGTATTTGAGGCGATTGCGGCGCCGGCTTGCTTAGGTCATATTTCATGTTGCCGCAGACCGCTAATGAATCGGGATCGGCGCCTAAAGCCAGGAAGCGCTCGCGATCCCTCTGGGTTTGGACAATGACGCGGTTCATTTTTCTTAAAAACGGTTTTACCAAAGGCGCGAAAGGCCGGTAACGCGAGAAACTTCTTTCCGTCAGTCGCCCATTCACCAAGCAAAGCTTCGCGCCGCGACGGGCGTTCATCTCGATCATATGCGGCCAGAGCTCGGTTTCAACGATGATCAAGGCCGCCGGCCTAAAGAAACGCAGGAAATGATTGACCGTCGGGAAAAAATCCAAGGGCGCCATGGAGGCGACGTCGATAAAGGGCAGCTGCCGCGCGGCTTGCCTGCCGGCAGCCGTCGAGCAGGTCATTAATACCGCGTGATCGGGTTTAAGAGCCAGGATTTTTTCAAGCAGCCCTGAAACGGCCGCCGCTTCGCCGGCGGAAGCGGCGTGCGCCCAAATGACGGGCTTGCCGGCGAGTTTCTGCACTTGCTGGACGCTTAAGAACCCCAGGCGCTCCCGCAGCTCGCAGCCCACTCCCAAAAGAATGCGCCGGCGCGGGGAAAAAACAAACTGGGCAAGGACGATCAAAACGCCGGCCGGGAATAAGAGGTTGGCCAGAAGGAGAACCAGGACGGTCAATTACTTGGTCTTGCCCTTGTTGGCCTTGGACTTGGATAGCCAGCTTAAGCTTAAGGCCAATGAGGCGGGGGGGCAAAGTTTGCCTTCGCTTAGGACGACTGCGATCTTGGAACCATCGAGTTTGCCCAGCACGGTTTCAAGCGCGGGGGTTTGCGCCAACGCCGTGGTGGGGCTGAGCTCGCAGGATTCCTTGACGGCTTCCTCGTCAAGAAGGGAGGTGGCAAAACGGATGCAATCCTCAAGAGCCGCTTCTTCTAATATCTTAGCCAGGGGAGCATCGAGGGCGGGGTTTTGCCGGCTTTGCCAATTTCCCAGAGTCGCCAAGACCAGGCTGTAGGCCAGGCCGGGCAGCGGCGATAAGAGCGGCTGTTCGGCATCGGGTTGGAAGGTCTCGAAGAGTACCGCCGGCCTCATGTTGTTCACGACCGTTTTAAGAAGGGATTCCATCTTGAGCTCGTCTAAGCTCGATCCTTACAGATCCAGGCGAAGCCTCTTGGCCCGGCGTTGGACGTCCTTGACCCTTAAATTGATTTTAAAGCCGACGATTTTCATTTTATTTATGTTGGTGAGGATTATTTTTCTGCCCGCGCATGGTCCACTCGTAGACCAGGGGCGCTGCCACCGCAATGGAGGAGTAGGTTCCGACCAAGGAGCCGAAAATCATGGCCAGGGCGAAATGATGAATCACCTTGCCGCCGAAGAAAAAGAAAATAACCATGACGACCAGGACCGTTCCGCCGGTGATGATGGTGCGCGACAAGGTCTCATTCATGCTTTCGTTCATGACCTGCTTTAGCGGTTCTTTGCGCATGGTGCGCAGCTTTTCGCGGATGCGGTCGAAAATGACGATGCTGTCATTGATCGAGTAGCCGCCTATGGTCAGCATGGCTGAAATAATGAGCAGATCGACCTCTGCGCCCAAAAGAGAAAATAGGCCGTAGGTGGCGATCACATCGTGAAACAAAGCGATGATGCCGGCCACGCCCCACATGGGATTGGCGAAGCGGAAGCCCAGGTAAATAATGATGCCGCCCAAAGACAGGCAAATCGCCCACATGGCGCGTCGGAAAAGATACTTGCCGACCGCGGGACCGACATATTCCTTGCTGTCCACCTTGAATTTATTCTCCCCGAGGGATTGCTGCAAGGCCGCCAATTGCCGGTCCAGCAACTCGGCGGACTGTTGCTGGGATTGAACGCGGATGGAAAAGGTGTTGGTTCCCGTGTAGCTTTGCAGGGAGGCTCCTTCCAAGCCGCTTTTTGCCGCGGCCTGGCGCAATTGAGCGAGTTCCATCGGTTTCTCAAAGGTTACCTGAAGCGCCGTGCCTCCGGTGAAGTCGATGCCGTACTTAATGCCCCGCGCCATCAGGGCCGCCAGGCTGCCGCCTAGGAGTATCATGGAGATCAGGAAGAATTTCCAGCGCATGCCGATAAAGTCGAAGTGGGTCTTAGGGAATATTTGCATGGTTAACCTATGCTGATAGCCTGGATATCGCGATTGTTTAAATAAGTCTGGAAAACCAGGCGGGTCACCCAGATCGCCGTGAACATGGAGATGGTCAATCCCAGGACCAATGTGACGGCAAAGCCCTTGATGGGGCCGCTGCCGAATTGGAATAAAAAGGCCGCGGAAATTAGGGTCGTCAGATTTGAGTCGAGAATCGCGGAGAAGGCGCGGGTATAGCCCGCGTCCAAGGCGATGCGCACGGGCTTGCCCAAAGCCAGCTCCTCCCGGATGCGCTCGAAAATCAGGACGTTGGCATCCACTCCCATGGCCGTGGTCAGCACGATGCCGGCGATGCCGGGCAAGGTCAGCGTGGCGTTAAAATAGGACATGCAGGCCAAGAGAAAAACCAAATTAAGGATTAAGGCCATGTCGGCGACCAGGCCGGCCACGCTGTAGTAAATAAGCAGGAACAGAAGAATAAAGACCCCGCCGATGGCGGTGGCCAATAATCCCGCCCGGATAGAATCCTCGCCGACGGTCGGGCCGATAGTGCGTTCCTCGATAATGTTGACCGGAGCCGGCAAGGCGCCGGCGCGCAGAACAATGGATAAGGCCCGGGCGTCTTCAATGGTGAAGTTTCCCTCGATAATGCCCTGCCCGCCGCTGATCCGGGATTTGATGGTGGGCGCGGAATAGACCACCCCGTCTAGAACGATGGCCATGTTCTTGCCCACGTTGGATCCCGTGAGATTGGCGAAGACGCTTGCCGCCTCGGGCTTGAACTTAAAAGCGACCACCGGCATGCCATAATCGCCGCCGGTCTCGACCCGCGCGGTTTCCA
>MGUO01000252.1:6702-6865 GCA_001800015.1 Elusimicrobia bacterium RIFCSPHIGHO2_02_FULL_57_9 | reverse complement strand
ATAGCTGCGTGCCGGATGGAGCCAGCGAGGCTGCGGAGGTGGAAATATGTTCCTCGATAAAGGGATTGCCCAACTCGGCGATCTTGCTCAAGGCCTTTTGCGCGGTCTCCGAGGTGTCGACCATGAGGAATTCAAGCAGCGCGGTTTTGCCGATCAATTCCTT
>MGUO01000252.1:0-6692 GCA_001800015.1 Elusimicrobia bacterium RIFCSPHIGHO2_02_FULL_57_9 | reverse complement strand
GAATTCGTGATGCCGGGAAGCTGGACCACGATCCAGCGCTGGCCTTGCTTGGCGATCAGAGGCTCGGCCACGCCGAACTGGTCGACCCGGTTGCGGATGATTTCAATGGCGCGGGTCAGCGCATCGTTGACGTCGGCCTTGGCATCGAGCTTTCCGACGTCCAACTCCATGAGCAGATGCGTGCCGCCCTTAAGGTCCAATCCGAGATTCAGCAGCCACTTGGGCCGCAGGCGATAGGCCTCGAGCTTGGCTCTTTCCGTCGCATCCAGAGAATACCAGTTGATCGAGGGATAGAGCAGAAAAACCGCGGCGATGACGCCAAGAAGAACCCCGGCCCACTTAAGCTGCAGCTTGGTCATTAACTTGTCCTGGCTGCGCGGAGGATTGACCGAGCAGTTTGGCCGCGGCCGAGCGGGCCACGGTCAGCTTGACGTTTTCGGAAAAGCGCACCTCAAGGTCGTTTCCCTTGACGCCCACAATAGTGCCGTATAGCCCGCCGGTCGTTAAAATTCGGTCGCCCTTTTTAAGGTCCGAAAGCATTTTTTCATGCGCTTTCTGCTGTTTTTGCTGGGGGCGGATCAATAAAAAATAAAAAATAATGAAAATGGCGATGATGGGAACCAAACTCATGATTGGACTAGGCGAAGGGGGCATAAATTTCTCCGTTTAAGTCAGACCATGTTAGCAGATTTCCCCATATTAATAAAAGCCAAAAATAAGGGAGGCCCCTTTTGATGGGGGCCTCCCTGTGTCAACGATCAGCCGGGAACTAAGGGCCCTCTACCGGCTTGCCTTGAACTTCGGCAACGGGCGTCTGGTCGAAATCGACCGGCGCGAATGCGCCGCTTGGCTCGAGTTGCGCCGAGATATCGTGGATATCCGGCGTCTGAAGCGGGGGCGCGGCTTTACCGGCCTGCTCTTCCTGGGTCGGCTGCGGCTTGGCCGCTCCCAGGCGGTTGCCATCGGCGTCAAAGGTCAAGACGAATTTCTTTCCCGCCATTTCGCCGCGCAGCGTGATCAGCAAAGCGCCGTCTTCGGGATCTGAGAACTCCACCTCGGTCACGCCCTTCACGGGCTCAGCCGGTAGGTTTTTCTCGGGATCGGCTTCTTTGCGTTTCAATTCCACCACAAATATATCGGCCCCGTCGGAATCCTGGCGTGTGCGATCGTAAAGATAGGCGCGTTTCTCTTTGGTCAACACCTGCACCGATCTTGTCCCCTCCGCGCTGTAGTATATCTGTTCATCAGGGTCAGGCGCGGGCTCGCTTGGCTGCGACGGTTCCTGGGGTGGCGGCTCTACCGGCGGCGTCGGATCGGGCCTCAGCACCACGCCGTTTCTGGCGTCGTCATAGCGGTAGTAGCGGTTGTCCACGTAAACATAGACGACATCGATATGGTCCGGGTCCTGCCACCACCAGCGGTTGTTGCGCCAATAGCACCAGCGGCTCCAGTATGGGTCGTACCACCACAGGCGATCATGATGGTAGCGGGTCCAGAAGTAGCCGGAGCCGACATAGAACCCGAACCAATGATTGCCCCACGGGTCGTAGCGATACGATAAGCGCACGCCATCGTAGTAGCGCCAGTGATGACGGCCATCCCTGTAGGAGGTATTGTTCGTGATGTTGGTGATATTGTTGATGATCGTGGTGTTGTTGATCGTCTTGTTGACAATAGTCGTGCGCTGCGGCGCATAGGCAAGCTTCTTTTCCACGACGTCCCGGCCTCTATCATCGACCTTGGGATGCTCGATCTGCCGCGTGTCGCGACGCTCAATGATCTGTTCCCGATTCTTTATCCGCTCAGCCTTGGGCACCTCTGTGCGCCGGCCCGGTTTCCCAGGTGTGGGAGCGGGAAACGGGCTCCCAGGATCCTCGGTTGGGGGAGTCAGCACAGGCGGCCGTTTTTTTGGAGGTCTGGGCGGCTCTTTGCGCGGAGGTTCCTGCTTCGGGGGTTCTCTGCGTGGGGGCTCCCGCTTCGGCGGCTCTCTGCGCGGAGGTTCCTGCTTCGGGGGTTCTCTGCGTGGGGGCTCCCGCTTCGGCGGCTCTTTGCGCGGAGGTTCCTGCTTCGGGGGTTCTCTGCGTGGGGGCTCCCGCTTCGGCGGCTCTTTGCGCGGAGGTTCCTGCTTCGGGGGTTCCCTGCGTGGGGGCTCCCGCTTCGGCGGCTCATCCTTCTTGCCTTTCATTAAAATTATATCGGAAGCTCCTTCGTCCCGGAGAAGCTTTTTGAATTTGGCGTTATCCCAGTCCAACCACTTGTTCTGCGCCAATTCCTGATCTTGAGCGCGCAGCGACGATCCCAGCGATAGGAACACCGTCAACGCCATGACGAGCGATATCAGCTTTTTCATGACTTAAGCCCTCGATATTTTTGGATTTGCAACACCGGCTAAATTCTACAGCACAAGCGCCTAGCGAGCCAAAGACCTTTAGGGCAAAAAATAGCCGCCAAAGGGCCTACGTCAATTTAGGACTAAAGTCCCATATCAAAGGAAGAGCGGCGCCAGCACCAAGGTGATGGTGGCCAGCAGCTTGATGAGCACGTGCAGGGAAGGGCCGGCGGTGTCCTTGAATGGATCTCCCACGGTGTCACCAACCACGGCCGCTTTGTGGGGCTCGGAGCGTTTTCCGCCGTGGGCCCCGGTCTCTATATATTTTTTGGCGTTGTCCCAAGCGCCGCCGCTGTTGTTAAAGAAAAGGGCCATCATGATTCCCGTGATGGTTCCAACCATCAGCATGCCAGCGACCGCTTCGGCCGCGATGGTGGTATCCGCCGCGGTGATGAATTGGCGGAAAACGAGTCCGACCACGATGGGTCCGGCGACCGCGAGGATGCCCGGCATAACCATGGCCTTCAGCGCTCCCAGGGTCACGATATCCACGCATTGGCCGTAGTCCGGATCCTCGGTTCCTTTCATAATGCCCGGCTTTTCCTTAAATTGCCGCCGCACCTCGTTGATGACGTCATAAGCCGCCTTGCCCACGGCGCGTATAGCCAGCGCCGAGAACAAGAACACCAGCATGGCGCCGAGCATGGCGCCGATGAACACCTCCGGCTTGGCCAGATCCACGGCGATTCTCTTGCCCGTGTAGTTGAAGATTTCATCGAGATAAGCCGAGAAAAGCAGGAAAGCCGCCAAAGCGGCCGAGCCGATGGCGTAACCCTTGGTCAGGGCCTTGGTGGTGTTGCCCACGGCGTCCAAGCGGTCTGTTTTTTTGCGGATTTGCTCACTCTGGCGGGACATCTCCACGATGCCGCCGGCGTTGTCGGTGATCGGTCCGAAAGTATCCATGGCCAGGATGTAGGCGGCGGTTCCGAGCATTCCCATGGTTGCTACGGCCGTTCCAAAAAGCCCGCCCATGGCGCCGGTTCCCAAGGCCTTCAAGCCCAGATAATAGGAAGCCAGGATGGCGGTTGAAATAACCAGAACCGGGATGGCCGTGCATTCCAAGCCCACCGCCACACCCGCGATGATGTTGGTCGCCGGCCCCGTCTTGGAGGCCTCGGCGATGGTGAGCACCGGCCGATATTTATATTCGGTGTAGTATTGGGTGATGTAGACGAAAGCCTGCGCGGTCAAAATGCCGATAAGTCCGCAGGCCGTGAAATAAATCCAGGCGTGGGGCAGCTTATCCGAAGAGAGAAGCCACCAGGCCGCGAAAGCGAATCCGAGCGCGGCCAACAGTGATGTCAGGTAATAGCCGCGGTTTAGGGCTTGCATGGGATCGCCTTTTTCATCGGTCTTGACGATCATGATGCCAAAAATGGAGGCCAGAATACCGAAGGCGCGGGCAACCAGGGGGAAAAGAACGCCTTGCCAGCCGAAGAATGGGATAAGGCCGACGCCCAAAATCATGGCGCCGATATTTTCGGCGGCGGTGGATTCGAAAAGGTCGGCGCCGCGGCCCGCGCAGTCGCCCACATTATCTCCCACCAAGTCCGCGATAACGGCCGGGTTGCGCGGATCGTCCTCGGGAATGCCGGCCTCGACCTTGCCCACGAGGTCGGCGCCGACATCGGCGGCCTTGGTGTAAATGCCGCCGCCCAACTGCGCGAAAAGGGCCACGAACGAGGCCCCGAAGCCGTAGCCCACGATCATGAAAGGGATGCGGGAATAGTCAAAGCCCATTAGTTTTAAGGCGGCGAACAAGCCGCCGATGCCGAGCAACGACATCGCGGTGACGAAAAGGCCCGAGACAGCGCCCCCGCGCAGCGCGATTTGCAGGGCGTCGTTAAGCGAATTTCGCGCGGCAGAGGCGGCTCGTATATTAGTGCGTATCGAAACCCACATGCCGATGTAGCCGGCGATGACGGAACAAGCCGCGCCCATGGCGAAAGAGATCGTGGTGCACAGGGCCAGCACCATGGGGGAGGCCGGGTCGTGCTCGTTATGGTGGCGCACGAAAGCGTAGAGCACGAAAATAATTATTGCCAAGACGCCCGCCAGAGCCACGATGGTTCTATTCTGGCGGCTCAGGAAAGCCTCGGCGCCGCTTTTGATCGCGTCTGAGATTCTGCGCATATCGGCTGTTCCGGTATCCTTGGCCATCACCCATTTGATAAGCCATAGGGCCACGGCCAGGGCAAAAAAGGAAATCGTAAATACCAGGATCAGGGCGGGTTTCATCGACATCGTGTTCATTTCAAAGAAACTATTTAGCCATTTTGAAGGGCGCAGGGTCAAGCGGGCATCGCAGCGTTGTTGCGGTAGGTTTGCAGATAAGCCTTGCGACTTTCCTCAAAAGCGCCGGTGAGAATGGCTTTGCGGATGAGAGACATGATTTCGGCCATTAAATAAAGATTATGATAAGAGATGAGCTGGTGAACGAGCAATTCCCTGGCCCGGAAAAGGTGGCCGAGATAGGCCCGGCTGTATTTGCCGCAAACAAAACAGCGGCAATCTTTATCAATAGGATCAAAATCCTGCCGGTAGGCGCTGTTGGTGATGTTGAATTTGCCGAAGCGGGTGAGCACTTGTCCGTTGCGCGCCACTCGCGTGGGCCAGACGCAATCCATCATGTCCACGCCTAGGGCGACGGCGTCCCAGAGATCTTCCGGGATTCCCACTCCCATCAAATAACGCGGCTTATCTTGAGCCAGCAGATTGGTCGTGTGATCCAGGGTGGACCAAGTCAAATCCTTGGGTTCGCCTACCGAGAAACCGCCCAAAGACACTCCATCATGCGGGACCGTCGTCATATGCTCGGCGGCGCGCCGGCGCAGTTCCGGATAAAACGAGCCCTGCAAGATGGGGAAAAGAAGGGGGGAATGTCCGTTGTCTTTGAAGCGTTGAAACGCCGGCACGGAAAGATCGGTCCACTTCATCGTGCGTTCAAGGGCTTGGCGGGCCTGTTTCTCATCGGAGGGAAACGGCGGGCATTCATCCAAGGTGGTCCAGCAGTCCGAGCCCAGCTCGGATTGAATCTCGATGATTTTTTGCGGAGTTAAAACATGCGTGCTGCCGTTTATGTGGGAGCGGAAAGTAACCCCATCGTCGTTGACCTTCCGCAGATCCGACATGGACAAAACCTGGAAACCCCCGGAGTCTGTGAGAATCATCCCGTCAAAGCCCATGAAGCGGTGCAGGCCGCCGGCCGCGCGGATAACCGCCGTTCCCGGGCGCAGATACAGATGATAACTGTTGGCCAATATGGCTTTGACGCCCAGGGTGGCGAGGTCTTCCTGGGATATGGCTTTAACCGAGGCCTGGGTGGCCACGGGCATGAACACCGGG
This sequence comes from Elusimicrobia bacterium RIFCSPHIGHO2_02_FULL_57_9, assembly GCA_001800015.1. GTDB lineage: Bacteria > Elusimicrobiota > Elusimicrobia > UBA1565 > UBA9628 > O2-02-FULL-57-9. Next base: position 958 of record MGUO01000252.1, on the reverse strand, counting down.
GTTTGCACTTCCCCGTGCGGGGTTTTAAGAATGCCGGCCCGCGCTTTGGTCTTTTTGTCGGTGGCTAGTAGTTTAAAACTCATTTTAAATGATCAGCATTGCGTCGCCGTAAGAGTAAAGCCGGTATTTTTGCGCGACGGCGTCGCGGTAAGCCTCGAGCAGACTCTCCCTTCCTAAAAACGCCGAGGCCAAAAGCAGAGGCGTTGAGCGGGGAAGATGGAAATTGGTCACCAGGGCGCCGACTATTTTAAATTCATGCCCCGGGCATATATACAAGTCGCTTAGGCCTTGGCCGGGGCCGAAACCGCCGGGTTTGAGGGCCAAGGTTTCGAGGGTTCTGGTGCTGGTGCTGCCCACGGCTATGACGCGTCGGCCGGCATGGCGGGCGGCGGCAATCAGGGTGGCGTTGCCTTCATCCAAGGAATACCGTTCCGGGAGCATGTTATGCCGCGAGGCGTCCTCGGCTTGAATCGGCTTGAAAGTCCCGCGCCCGACATGAAGGGTTAATGAGGCCACGCTTATGCCCTTGGCTTTGATTTTATCCAGCAATTCCGGGGTAAAGTGAAGCCCGGCCGTGGGCGCGGCGATGGAGCCGATGTGCTGAGCGTAAACGGTTTGATAGCGCGATAAATCGTCCCGGCTGGGCTTTTTCCTCTTATGGATATAGGGAGGCAGCGGGGCTAGACCGTGATTCTGTAAATAAGAGGGCAAGTCCTTGCTGTTGAAACGGCAGACGTATTCGCCTTCCTCATTGATAATTTCAACCGCGGCGCAAAGCCCTCCTGGGAAGTCGAGGATCATCCCTCTTTTCAGGCCCGAGGATAAAACGGTCCAGAGTCCCGGTTCTAACTCTTTAACCAGCAGCAAATCCGCCTTGCCCCTGGTGGTTTTGCGGCCGAGCAAGCGGCAGGCCATGACCTTGGTTTTATTGATAACCAGGCAGTCTCCCGGCTCCAGG
>MGUO01000251.1:361-1009 GCA_001800015.1 Elusimicrobia bacterium RIFCSPHIGHO2_02_FULL_57_9 | reverse complement strand
TTCAAAGACTGTAAAGTGCGGCCCAACCCCTGTGTGCCGGCCTGGGCGCCTTCACAAACGCTGCCCTGCCAACCGTTATTCGGCAAATCCTGGATCGAAGCCTGATATTCAATTTTGTCAGGCCCGCATTTGAGCAACGCGGCATCGCTCGTGCGCACTTCTAGGCTCGCGCTCCACTCGGCCGGGTTGGGCGAAAGGCCGTAGTTTATTTTGGACACCGAAGGCTCCGAGGTTTTAAAGCCGATATCGGCCGAAAGGTCGCCGACATCGACCTTAACGTCCGAAATGGTAAATTCAGGGTTGTTAACGGTGATTGCGGCGGCGCCGCTGTCCGTGCCGTTGCAGAAGCCGCTGCGATCCTGCGGCACCGCGCGGATGACATAAGCGCCGTTGGCCATATCGCGCGTATGCAAGGTGGCCGAATAAGGCGAAGTTTCGTCAACGCCGAACTGGGTTTGGTCTGCGTAAAAGTACATGCGGGCAATGGCTTTGTTAACCGAAGCCAAGACGACTACGTCGCCGCTTAGGGTGTCGCCCGAGGAAGGACTCTCCAAATTAACATTCAGATCCTGGTTAAAGCCGTCGCAGCCGTCGGGCAGCCGGGTGGTGATTAAGCTGATCACGGCGTCCCCTCTTTTTTGGTAATAT
>MGUO01000251.1:0-233 GCA_001800015.1 Elusimicrobia bacterium RIFCSPHIGHO2_02_FULL_57_9 | reverse complement strand
GCTCATGGCATAGTGGCCCGGCTCGAAATCAAAATCGCCTTGCCAGATAATTGAATAATCGGTGGGCTGGATCCGCGCGTCCGGCGAACTGCCGGCCGGCCAGCTGAAGTTGATGACGCCGGTCTCTTGTGTATACTGAAAACTGCGAAATTCCAGTTCGTCATAGTAGCAGCCGACAAACTGATTGCGGCCGAATTCGCTGCAAGCGCTTGGCCCCAAAGGCGAGGTGGCGG
>MGUO01000250.1:2147-2505 GCA_001800015.1 Elusimicrobia bacterium RIFCSPHIGHO2_02_FULL_57_9 | reverse complement strand
GGCATACACCGCACTGACCGGGTGGGCGGTGGGCCACCAGGCGCCCATCGTGGCCATAACCAAGCCTGTCAGGGGAGCCCACACCCAAGGATCGGAGAGCCAGTGACGCCGCTTGACCTCGCACGCCGCACCGGCGCTCATGCGCCGCTCATGCTCCGCGATGCAGCGCTCACTACAAAACCAGTGGCCGTGGCGCTCAATCGTCCCGGTCATGCCGCAGATCGGATCGCGACGGTCACTCATGCTGTTTGTCTGATCCATTCCGCGTCGCCTTCCCTCATTTCAAATTTCCATTTCCAGATGAAGTAGATGGCAGGGTACACCAAAAGTTCCAATATGAACGAGGTCGTCAGCCCGC
>MGUO01000250.1:1954-2096 GCA_001800015.1 Elusimicrobia bacterium RIFCSPHIGHO2_02_FULL_57_9 | reverse complement strand
ACGCGGCCATCACGGTCATCAGCTTCGGCCTCACGCGCTTGACCGCGCCATGGATGACGGCCTCTTCCAGGTCCTGCTTGGTGCGCATCTTCCCTTGCCGGACCGCGTCGCGATATGACAGATCCAGAAACAGCAGCATGAA
>MGUO01000250.1:1577-1826 GCA_001800015.1 Elusimicrobia bacterium RIFCSPHIGHO2_02_FULL_57_9 | reverse complement strand
CGATGCCGGTTTTCACCAGCGACTTCGTGTTCATGTATAGCAGAAAACCGATGATGAAAAGCGTCAGCGGCACGACCACCGCCAGCCGCTGGCGCACCCGGAGCATGTTCTCGTACTGGCCGCTCCACATCAGCGAATAGCCTGATGGCAGTTTCAGTTGCTTGGCGACGATGTGTTTGGCCTCGGTGACGTACCCGCCGATGTCGCGGCCCGCCATGTCCACGTACACGTAGCCGGCCAGGAGGCCGT
>MGUO01000250.1:1346-1541 GCA_001800015.1 Elusimicrobia bacterium RIFCSPHIGHO2_02_FULL_57_9 | reverse complement strand
TCAAATCCGCTAATTGACCGAGCGGGATCTGTTGGCCGGCCGGCGTGGGGACGAACACGCGCTTCAGCTTCTCGACATCGTCGCGGAACTCCCGGGCATAGCGTACGTTGACTGTGTAGCGCTCGCGTCCCTCAACGGTGGTGGTGATGGGCTCGCCCCCGATCGCGGACATGATTACCATTTGGGCATCCGCGA
>MGUO01000250.1:852-1177 GCA_001800015.1 Elusimicrobia bacterium RIFCSPHIGHO2_02_FULL_57_9 | reverse complement strand
GGTGCCGGGGATTTTCAGCGCCGCGTCCATTTTTGAGACCAGTTCGTCATACGTGATGCGCCGGGACCAGGGGAGCTTCCCGGTTTTGCGCCACTGACCGCGGGCTTTGAGCAGGACGACCGTTTCCATCATCGAAAAGGGCGCCGGGTCGGTGGAGCTTTCCATCCGGCCGGATTTGCCGAAGACGCGCTCAACTTCAGGAAATCCCTTGAGAATCTGGTCCTGCTTCTGAAGGAGCGCTTGGGCTTCCCCCACGGAGATGCCTGGCAGCGTGGTCGGCATGTACAAGATGGCGCCCTCATTGAGCGGCGGCATGAACTCGGAG
>MGUO01000250.1:0-816 GCA_001800015.1 Elusimicrobia bacterium RIFCSPHIGHO2_02_FULL_57_9 | reverse complement strand
GGTAAGGAGATGACGACGAGCGCCACGGCCCATGTGATGGTGCGCTTACGGTTCGCCAGGACCCAGCGGCACGCAGGCTCATACACACGGAACAACCGCTTGCTGATGGGATGCTGCTCTTCCGGATAATAGGTTCCCACCGCCAGCGTCGTCGCGAGTTTCGAGGCCCATGGAGACTTAAGGCGAATAGGGTCCATACGGGTAAAGAGCATGCGCATGGCCGGATCCAATGTTACGGCCAGGATCGCGGCGATGGCCATGGCCAGGTTCTTGGCCCATGCCAGCGGCGTGAACAGCCGGCCCTCCTGATCCACCAACGTGAAGATCGGTAGAAACGCCACCGCGATGACGAGCAGCGAGAAGAAGACCGACGGCCCGACCTCTTTGAGGGCCTGAAGCCGGACAGCGTGATAGTCGCCTTTGCGCCCGCCCTCGATCCACTGCTCGAGGCGCTTGTAGGCGTTCTCGACCTCAACGATGGCGCCATCTACCAGCACCCCGATGGAGATCGCGATGCCGGCCAGCGACATGATGTTGGAGGTCAGATGCATGCCGTAGAGCGGAATGAACGCCAGCAGGACCGAGACCGGGATCGTGACAATCGGAATGATGGCCGATGGGAAATGCCAGAGAAAGAGGAGGATGACGAGGCTGACGATGATCATCTCTTCGATGAGCTGATGTCGCAGGGTGTCGATGGCGTTGTGAATTAACTCCGAGCGGTCGTAGGTGACGACCAGCTCCACCCCTGGAGGAAATGACGGCGTGACATCGTGGATCTTGGCTTTGACCCGGGTGATGACGTTCAAGGCGTTT
>MGUO01000249.1:2528-7065 GCA_001800015.1 Elusimicrobia bacterium RIFCSPHIGHO2_02_FULL_57_9 | reverse complement strand
CATGGCGGAGTCCGTTGCTTCACGTCTTAACAGGCCGCCTGGGGACACTCAAACCGGCGAAAACTGGGGACTTTCAGACCGGCGCTTACACCCGCCACCACCCATATGACTTTTCCTGCTCCACCCACCACGATTCCAAGTCCGCGCATTGTGTTTTCCTTATATTGCGTGCGTCGAGGGCGGAGGGTCGCTACAAAAGAATCAGCGGCACCCAACCCCAGCCACTTGAATAACCAGGTATCGAATGCCGCCTTTCCCACGCCGAAGCGTGGTACATCAGCGGCTCCAATCCGGTTTCAAGTGTGCCCCTCAGAATTATCTGAGTGAGCTCACCGCGCTCTTACGCGCGGTCCCAGGTGAAGCCAAAACGTTAAATCAAATTATTTTTGCGGTGATACCTCCGTTATTTCTTGTGCGGATTAAATCCTATCTGCGGTTTCGGTTTGACCGGCAGTTCCATGAGCTGCCGGATCGCCTCGAAAACATTGCGGATTTCCTCCGCATGTCTGCCCAGTTCAGCGTCGTGCCCGGCCAGGTGTCTCTCGATGGATTCCAGCCGCTTCGCCAAATCCTTGTGAGTCGCCAAGACTTCCCGCAACTTCACGAAAACCCGCATGATGGCGACATTGACTCGGATGGCGCGGGAACTGTTTAGGACTCCGGAGAGCATAGCCACGCCCTCCTGAGTGAATACCAGGGGCAATGTCCTGCGACCGCCCCATCCTGAACTTGATATCGCAAAATGCGATTTCAAGTTTGAGAATTCCTGGGGCGTCAGTCGGAACATGAAATCTTGAGGAAACCGCTGCCGGTTGCGCTTGACCTGTTCGTTAAGCCGGAACGTCGGCACGCCGTATAAATCTGCCAGGTCGCTATCGAGCATGACTTTGTGGCCGCGCATGAGGTAGATGCGCTGCTCAATGCCTTCAAGGGGAATTAGGGCTTTCATTGTTTTAATTCGTTTCCTCGTTGAGAATTGCCATAGCTGGATACCTTGCCGAACGGACGGCCGGCGGGTCCAAACGGATTTTTTGGAGCGGAAAGGTTATCGGCGGCACGCGGGAGCGAAGTTGACGTCCCAACGCGGGATATGCAAATAGACCGGACGCGCCACGCCCTTTTGCTTGGCGGCCTCAACGACCGCCGCAAGGCCTTCCGCGCTCGCTACTAATTGCTCCTCATCAGGGGTAAGGGCAATCCAGCAATTTTGGTGTTGAGCGAATCGCTGGTAAGTATCGTTTCTCATACTGTTCATGTAAGGATAGGTCCCATTCATCATTTTTGCAAGAGGTTCCCTGAATCAAATTATAGCATTGAAAACGCCCAGGGCGCGTCCGCAGAAGCGCATGGTTAGCCGCTCACTTTCCGATTAGCTGACAGTTGAACTTCCAGAACTTATCCTTTGCGGCCGATGTCTGTTCCTCTTCGGAATTGAAGTGTTCGCCAACCTTGTAGATGCCTTTGAGCGCGGAATCTTGGGCCGACTCAAAAATTCTGCCGAGCATAAAGTCCGGTGTTGGTCCTTGCAAAAGCAGAAGCATCACTGTAGGCACCCCGGAGGACAGGTCTTCTTTCTTGATCTTTTCAGCTTTCACCGCGGCGATGAATTTTTGACCTTGCTTGTAGCCAAACAGGAATAGCCTCTCCTGCTCTTTCAGATTGTTGCTCTTTGACGCCAAGGATGAACACTCGAACGCACTCCACGCGGCGCGGCCCATAACTGAATAGTCCTTAGAGATTTCTGCGACGGCTGTTGCTGGAAAAAGGATGCTGAAGGCGGCGACAACCACCGGCAATGATCCAACTTTGTGCATCGTTGTTCTCCTCGTTAATGAATTGTGACTCACCGGCTACTCTGAGGCTGTTCCTACCTTGGCATCGAGCGGCCTCAATCCGGTTTTGCGTATGCCCCTCGAAATACCGAGCGAGCTTACCGCGCTCTTATGCGCGGCCCCGGTGAAGCCAAATTGCAATACTTATCTTTCTAAGTCTATTTGCCTCCTATCACGGCAAGTTCTATCCGTTCCTTCTTGGTGTCTATCTTGACCGTGAACAAGTCAAAAAATCCCTTCATACCAAGCAACAACGTTTCTTCTCCTACCTGCTGGGAAAAATAAATACTGGTATCGAAGCCATTTCCTCCTACTTCCAGCCTTACCGCGTGAGGATAGCCGGTTGCCTGCTGGCTGGCAATGCCGCAAAACGACTCGCCCATGTCATTTTCCACTTGGCCAATGCCGATGGCCGTGGCTACTACAGCCGGAAACAAGCTCATCGAAGCGCCGGAGTCGATCAAGGCATAGCAGTCAAATCGTTGGCCGTTGACTATATTGATTATGGCGACCGGAATGTACGGCATCAGCATCGTCCGCGCTGAACGGACGACAGGCGGGTCCAAACGGATTTTTTAGAGCGGAAAGGTTATCGGCGGCACGCGGGAGCGAAGTTGACGTCCCAACGCGGGATATGCAAATAGAGCGGACGCGCTATACCCTTTTGCTTGGCGGCCTCAATGACCGCCGCGAGGCTTTCCGCGCTCGCTATTAATTGCTCCTCATTGGGGGTAAGGGCAATCCAGCAATTTTGGTATTGCGCGAATCGCTGATAAGTGTCGTTTCTCATACTGTTCATGTAAGGATAGGTCCCATTCATCATTTTTGCAAGAGGTTCCCTGAACCAAATTATAGCATTGAAAATCGCTTGGTGTCAGTTTGAAATCTGCGGACTCTGCGGACTGAATTCCCTAACCTGTTAATAGGCCAGTCCCGATTTATCGGGGCAGGCCCAGTATGCTGATTCTACAACAATTAATCGGTTCTTTTTTTGCTAAAATAATTCGCGCTTTTTAAGGAGGGATCATGGGCGGGCATTCGCACTGGGCCGGGATCAAGCACAAAAAGGCCATCGTCGACGCTAAAAGAGGAAAGGCCTGGACTAAAATCGTCCGGGAAATCACCATCGCCGCGAAAATGGGTGGAAGCGACCCAGCAAGCAACCCCCGCCTGCGCAAGGCCATCGATGACGCCAAGGCCGCCAATATGCCCGCGGATAACATCAAGCGCGCCGTCATGAAAGGCACCGGCGAGCTGCCGGGCGCCGTCTACGAAGAGCTGGTTTACGAAGGCTACGCCCCGGCCGGCGTCGCCGTCTTAGTTGAAGTCACCACCGATAATCGCAACCGCACGGGCGGCGAAATCGGCCTGATCTTCTCCAAAAACGGCGGAAACAAGGGCGAGGCCGGCTGCGTGGCCTGGATGTTCAAGCCTAAATCCTTGCTCGTTATCCCCAGATCAGCGGTCAAGGATGAAGATACCTTGATCTCTCAGGCCTTGGATCTGGGCGCCGACGACGTGATGACCGACTCCAACGATGTTTACGAAATTTACGGCGACCCCAAGAGCTTGGAAGGGCTAAAAACGGGACTTGAGGCCGCCAAATATCCCATCACTGCGGCCGAAGTGACGATGAAGCCGGAAAACACCGTGCCGGTGGATGAAAACAAGGCCCCCCAGGTGCTCAAGCTCATCGAGCAGCTGGAAGAGCACGACGACGTTAAAAACGTTTACGCCAATTTCGATATCCCTGACCAGATTCTAGCGAAGCTTGGATCCTAGGTGTTGAGTTCAACCGTCCTGGGCATTGATCCGGGAGTTTCCGAGACGGGCTGGGCCGTGTTGGATAACGGCTCCGGCTCGCCCAGACTGGTGGATTCGGGATTGATTAAAACCTCTCCCCGCACGGAGCTCCCCGAGCGTTTGCGCTTTATTCATTCATCGCTTGTCGAGATTATCGACCGCCACAGCCCTGGCGCCGTCGCCATCGAAGAAATGTTTTTCTTGAAAGCCGCCTACACCATTCGCGGGACGCTGCAAGCGCGCGGCGTGATTTTGCTGGCCGCGGCCCAGGCGCGACGGCCCATATCCGAGTATAATCCGCGCACCGTCAAAATGGCGCTGACCGGCAGCGGCACGGCAGTCAAGGCGCAAATGCAGCAGCTGGTGCGCACTGCCCTGGGGCTCTGCGAGCTGCTAAAGCCCGATGACGTGGCCGACGCCGCGGCCATCGCGCTTTGCCATTTACGCTCCCAGCGCGTCAAGAAATTTCAAATCCTGGAGAGCTCCGGAGCCAAGGCTCTTTATGAAAGAAATCACTTGTCGCGGAGCGGCAAGTGATCGCCAGCTTGCGCGGATTGATTCTCTCCAAAAACGATTCAAAAGTCGTGGTGGAGGTCAACGGCCTGGGCTACGAGATTTTTGTGACCGCCGCGGCTGCGTCCCAAATGCCCGCGGAAGGCAGGGAGGTTTTCCTTTATCTCGTGGAATCCTTCGGCATGTATGGAGGCGGAGAAATTCTTTACGGCTTCTTAAGCCTGTCTGAAAAAGAAATGTTTTTGACCTTGAAGGATGAAATCCCCTCCACGGGAGCCAAAAAAGCCCTGGAATACTTGGACAAGGCCTCCAAGTCCCTGCCGGATTTTCGGCGCGCGATTCTGGATAGAGACGCCAACATGCTCAGCGCCGTGTTCGGCTTCACCAAG
>MGUO01000249.1:0-2501 GCA_001800015.1 Elusimicrobia bacterium RIFCSPHIGHO2_02_FULL_57_9 | reverse complement strand
CCAGGCCCTCAACGCTTTATCGGCCCTGGGCTATAAGCCGGCCGAAGCGCGCATGGCCCTACAGGCCATAGCCGAGGAAACCTCCGGCCGCAGCCTGGAAGTGGAGCAAATCCTGCGCCTGGCTCTCAAGAGGCTATGAAAAACCAAACTCCCGACAATATCCTGACTCCTTCGCTGAAAACCGAGGAAGAGAGCTTTGACCAGGCTTTAAGGCCGCGGTCTTTGGATGAATTTATCGGCCAGGAAAAGCTTAAGGACAATCTCAAGGTCTTCCTGCAAGCCGCGCGCAAACGTTCGCAACCCCTGGACCACTGCCTTTTCTATTCCCCTCCCGGCTTGGGCAAGACCACCCTGGCTAACATCATGGCCCGGGAATTGGGAGCCAATCTGCGCACCGCCTCCGGCCCTATCTTGGAGCGCGCGGGCGACTTGGCCGCCATGCTCACGGATTTAAACGACGGCGACGTTTTCTTCATCGATGAAATCCACCGCCTCAACCACTTAGTCGAGGAAGCCCTTTACCCGGTGATGGAGGATTTTACCTTTTTTATCTCGACCGGCAAGGGTCCGGCGGCCTCGACGCTTAAGCTTTCCGTTCCCCGTTTTACGCTGATCGGCGCCACCACGCGCGCCGGGCTTTTGACGGGCCCCTTGCGCGACCGCTTCGGCATTATCGGCAATCTGGGTTTTTACGAGCCTGGCGAGCTGGAAGCAATCGTGCGGCGATCGGCCGGTCTATTGAAAATTCCGGCGGAGCCGGAAGGAGCTTGCGAGATCTCCCGGCGCTGCCGCGGGACCCCGCGCATCGCCAACCGGCTTTTGCGGCGCGTGCGCGACTTCGCGGAAGTGAAAGGCGAGGGTAAAATAACGGGGCAGTTGGCCCGCTACGCCTTGGACTGCCTGGAAGTCGACGCCCAAGGCTTGGACGCCTTGGACCGCCGTCTGCTCCTAGCCATTATCGAAAAATTCGGCGGAGGCCCGGTGGGCGTTGAAAATCTGGCTATCGCCGTAAGCGAAGAACTCGACACTTTAACCGATGTCACGGAGCCCTTCCTTATTCAAGCCGGTTTTATCGCGCGCACTCCCCGCGGCCGCCAGGCCACCTCCAAAGCCTATTCCCATTTAGGTTTGAAAGCCCCGCGCCAAAACCTGGAATTGCTGTAACGGGCCAGGGATGCTTTGCTCTCCCGCGACGTTCTTGGCTCTGGCAGCCGTCGCCTTCGCCCAATCGGATCGTCTGATTCAAATCGGCATAATTCTCAGAACACCGGAGCTGTCTTTTATTCCAGAAGGCCGCTTCGTGTTGCAAGACAAACGCGGCAGGAGTTACGAGTTGACAGCCAATCAAAAATATCGTCTTGAGGCCGCTGATGACGGCTTAAAGCTGGGTGACGTGCGCTTGGCTTACGAGGCCAGATTTAAATCGAAACGGGCGCAAGACGCTATCAGGATCGGATCCAAGAGCTATCGGGGCGACGTGATCGTGAGGCTCAACGCGGAAGGCTCGCTGACCGTTATCGAAGAATTAAACATCGAGACTTATTTGCTCGGGGTGCTGCCCTATGAGATGGAGCCTAACTGGCCGATCGAGGCGCTCAAAAGCCAGGCCGTGGTGGCGCGCACCTTTGCCTACACTCAGATGGGCAAGTATAAAAAAATGGGCTTTGACCTGACTTCCGACACCAGATCACAGGTCTACGGAGGCGCCAAGGAAGTTCATCCGTCCATCCGCCGCGCCGTGCAAGAGACCCGCGGCGAAGTCCTGGGCTACAAAAACCAGATTCTCAGCGCCTATTATCATTCCTGCTGCGGCGGGCACACCACCGACCCCCGTTCCGTCTGGGGCTCGGATTCCAAGTCCTTGCCGCCCTTGCGCGGGGTTAAGGACCGCTATTGCCGCGCCTCGCCCTTGGCGCGCTGGACCGCTTATTTTTCAAACTCGGACATCGCCGCCGCCCTGCAAAAAAATTACGATGAAGCTGGACCGCTCAAAGGACTTGCGATCGGCTCTAGAGACTCAGCCGGCCGCGTTAAAACGTTTGCGGTTAAACTGGGGCCCAAGACGTTGGAGGTTCCGGCGATAGCTTTGCGCCGTTGGCTGGGCAACACCGAGCTAAAGAGCTCCCGGGTCTATGGCTTGCGGCGGCGCTCGAAAGGAATCGAATTTTTAGGCAGCGGCTCCGGCCACGGGGTCGGGTTATGTCAATGGGGCGCTCGTCTTCAGGCCCGAAAGGGCCGCGGCTACGAGCAGATTCTCAAGTTTTATTTCCCCGGTTCGGTATTGTCGGTAATTGACGAATAGAATCGATGCCGATTAAAGAGAGTATCCTTCCCCTCTCAGACTTTGACTTCGTCTATCCCGAAGAGCTGATTGCCTCCGAACCCGCCGAACCCCGGGACTGCTCGCGCCTGCTGTGCGTTGAGCGGCAAACGGGAAAAAGACAGCACCGGTATTTCCGCGATCTGCCGGAATTCCTGGAGCCGGGAGACTGCCTGGTTAT
>MGUO01000248.1:4436-8948 GCA_001800015.1 Elusimicrobia bacterium RIFCSPHIGHO2_02_FULL_57_9 | reverse complement strand
CTGGGCGGCACGTTGACCAATTTCGCGACTCTGCGCAAATCCGTCAAAAGGCTTGAAGAGCTTGAGAAATGGCAGGCTGACGGCATTTTCAACGTTTTGAGCAAGAAAGAGGTTTCGCGCTTAAGCAAGGAAATGGCGCGGCTCAAAAAAGTCTTGACGGGCATACGGCATTTAAGCAAGGTTCCGGATGTGCTTTTCGTGATCGACCCGGTGGAGGAGGATTTGGCGGTGGCCGAGGGCCGGCGCCTGAATATCCCCATCGTGGCCGTATGCGACACGGACTGCAATCCCGACTTTATCGATCATCCTATTCCAGGCAATGACGACGCGGCCCGGTCCATCAAGCTTTTCTGCGGCATCATCGCCGACGCGGTAGCCGAGGGCCGTGCGGCTTACGAGGCCAGCAAGACCGCCGTCGTGGCTCAGGCTGAAAGCAAGATGTTGGAAGGCGAGCCGGCTGCCGAGATCTCCACGCCGCAGGAGCCGCAAGCCGTGGAGGAAGGGATGAGCGCCGAGAAAGTATCCTAACATGGCGGACGCGACAATGGATATGAACCAATTAATCAAGGACCTGCGCGAGAAAACCGGCGCGGGGATCATGGACTGCAAAAAGGCTTTGACCGAATCCAAGGGCGTGTTCGATGATGCCCTGACCGCCCTGCGCAAGAAAGGACTGGCCGATGCGGCTAAGAAATCGACGCGGGCGACTAAAGAAGGCCTGGTGGCTTTTTGCGTGGTTGGCAATGCCGGAGCGATCATCGAGCTTAATTGCGAAACGGATTTTGTCGCGCGCACCTCGGAATTTCAGCAGCTGGCTTCGCAGCTTTCTCAGAAAGCTGCGTCAGGCGAGCTTAAGACCCTGGAACAAGCCAAACCCATCGTGGACGCCGCGGTAGGGAAGCTCGGCGAGAACATGGGCATGCGCCGCATGGACCGCTTCGAGCTTAAAGGGCCGGGCCTCGTCGCCGGCTATGTCCATCTCGGCGGCAAGAAGGGCGCTTTAATCGAGGTCTCATCCTCCGGCACCGAAGCCGCGAAATCCGAAGTCCTGGCCGGATTGGCCAAGGAGCTTCTGCTTCAAATCGTGGGTTTCTCCCCCCGTTATCTTACGAGGGAGGAAGTTCCCGCATCCGAGATAGAGAAGGAGAAGGAAATTTACACCGCGCTTCTGCGCAAGGAAGGCAAGCCCGAGGCGTCCATCCCCAATATCGTCGAAGGCAAGATCAACAAGCTGTTCTATCAGTCTTTCTGCCTGCTCGAACAGCTCAGCGTTCGGGACAATAAAACCCCAGTCACCCACCTGATCAAGGAAGCCGGCAACAAACTCGGCGGTCCAGTAGCGGTCACTCGCTTCGCCCGCTACCAACTCGGCGAATGAGCCGCAGTCGAGCCGCAGGCCCACAGTCCTTGCGCAGCAAGGGTAAATATTCCCGCGTTCTCCTGAAGCTTTCGGGCGAGGCGCTTTGCGGTGAAGACGAACACGGCATCAACTCCTCGGCTCTTTTTAAGATCGCGCGCGAGCTCAAATTAGCCCACGGCCGGGGCGTGCAGATTGGCATCGTGGTAGGCGGCGGAAATATCTGGCGCGGCGCCTACGACCGCGGAGAGGCGATCGGCCGGGTCACCGCGGATTACATGGGAATGTTGGCGACCGTCATCAATGCCCTGGCCTTGCAGGACGCCCTTGAACATGAGGGCGTTGCTACCCGCGTGCAAACGGCTATTGAAATAGCCAAGCTGGCCGAGGCCTATATCCGCCGGCGCGCCATCCGCCATCTGGAGAAAGGCCGCATCGTCATTTTCGCGGGCGGCACGGGCAATCCTTATTTCACGACGGACACCGCCGCCGCTTTGCGCGCGGTTGAAATCGAAGCCCAGGCCCTGCTTAAGGCCACGAAAGTCGATGGCGTGTATACGGCAGATCCCCGCATCGATAAAAATGCCAAGAAGCTTGAGCATATCAGCTTCATGGATTCGATCCGCAAACGTCTGCGGGTGATGGACACCACGGCTTTGACCCTGTGCATGGAAAACCGCATGCCGGTGGCTGTTTTCAACCTGGCCGTGAAAGGAAATATCGCCAGGGCCGTCACCGGACGGAAAGTGGGGACGCTGATTACGGAGTGATTATGCCCATAACGGAAAGCATCAACGCGGTTTTAAGCAAAATGGAAGAAGGCATGCGCGAGCGCCTGACGAAACTCGTCAAGGAGTATTCGGTGCTGCGCACGGGACGGGCCAATCCCCTGATCCTGGAAGCGGTTAAGGTTGAGTATTACGGTCAGCAGGTGCCTTTAAAGCAGGTCGCCGCCATCTCGATTCCGGAAGCGCGCATGCTCGAGATTCGCCCTTGGGACCCCTCGGTTCTGACCGATATTGAAAAAGCCCTGCAGAAAGCCGATGTCGGAGCTTCGCCGCAGAATGACGGGAAAATGATACGCATCAACCTTCCCGCCCTAACCGAGGAGCGCCGCCGCGACATGGTCAAGGTGGTCAAACGCATCGGCGAGGAAGCCAAGGTGGGCGTGCGCAACGACCGGCATGAAGCCCTGGATAAGATCAAGAAGGCCGAGAGGGCCAAAGAACTTTCCCAGGACGATGCCAAGGGTTTTGAGGTTAAAATCCAGAAAGTCACCGATTCCTACATCAAGCAAGTCGACGAACAAGTCGCTTTGAAAGAGAAAGAACTCACCACCGTTTAAATAATGCAGTCAGCGCCCCTGCCCCGCCATATCGCCATCATCATGGACGGCAATGGCCGCTGGGCGGCAGCCCGCGGTTTGCCGCGGGCTCTCGGGCATAAGGCCGGCGTTGATTCGGTGCGCGAGGCAGTCTCGGGCTGCGCCGAGATGGGCATCGAAGTTCTGACCCTCTACTCATTCTCAACCGAGAATTGGCTGCGTCCCAAGGAAGAAGTCAACGAGCTCATGAATTTGCTTTCTTACGCGCTTAAACGCGAGACCCTCAAGCTGGATGAGCAGAATATACGCCTTAAAGCCATCGGCAGGCGAAACGGCTTGCCCGCAGCCGTGCGCCGGGAGCTGGAGATCTCCATTGAGCGCCTGAGCAAAAATACTGGGCTTTGCCTGAATCTGGCGCTTAATTACGGTTCGCGCCAGGAAATCACCGATGCAGTTAATCAACTGCTTGCTTCGGGCGCCAAGAACATCACGCAAGAGGATATCGCGCGCAATCTCTACACCGCGGGTCTGCCTGATCCTGATTTGGTGATCCGAACATCAGGCGAGATGCGGGTGTCCAACTTTTTGCTTTGGCAAATCGCTTATGCCGAACTCTATATAACTCCCGTTTTCTGGCCTGATTTCCGCCGCGAGCATCTGCTTAAGGCCATCGAGGAGTTTCAACGCCGCGAGCGCCGCTTCGGCGGCGTGGAAGCGAAGACTTGAAGCTATGCCGCTGCCCAGGGTTCTCACCGCGGTGGTTGGAATTCCCCTTCTTTTATTTTTTATACACTGGGGCGGGCTGACATTTTCCTTGTTTGTCGTCGCAGTGGCGGCGTTGTCGCTCTACGAATACGGGGTTATCCTGTATCTGGGCCGCAGGCCCGTGCAAAGGCTTAATGTGGTTTTGGGAGGGTCTCTTCTGGCGATTTGCCAGGCCCTTAACGGGCCGCTTAACTTGGCGCTGTCCATCGTGGTGACGGCCGTTCTGTTTCGGGAGATGTTTTCCCGGGAGCACTCCTTGGACCGCGCGGCGGCGACATTGTTCGGGACCCTGCTTTTCGGCTGGATGCCGGCTCATTTGGCCCTGGTGCGCGATATAAGGCCTTCCGGGGAACTTCTGACCTTCATGTTTTTTATTTCGGTTTGGGCCATGGATTGCATGGGTTATATAGCGGGCACGGCTTTAGGACGCCGTCAACTGGCTCCGGTGTTAAGTCCCAAGAAAACTTGGGAAGGTGCTGTGGCCGGATTTATCGCGGCGTTCTTAGTCGTGCTGGTGTTTCAAACCGTGAACCCCGCCCTGCTTTCTTTGCCCAAGGCCCTTTGTTTGGGGGCGCTCATCGGGCTTTCCGGACAGCTCTCGGATATGGGCCAGTCCATGATCAAGCGTGCGGTGGGCGCCAAGGATTCGGGCAACCTCCTGCCCGGCCATGGCGGCGTCATGGACCGTTTTGATTCGTTTATCTTAAGCGCCCCCGCGGTTTATTATTGCCTGGTGGCACGGTGAAAAGAATCGCCATCTTAGGCTCAACCGGTTCCATCGGCGTCAATGCCCTGGACGTTATTTCGCAAGTGTCCGGGCAATTCCAGGTCGTGGGCTTGGCCGCCCACAGCAACGGCGCGCTGCTCGAGCGCCAAGCCAAGCGGCATGGGGTGAAGATGGTTTCTCTCTTCGACGATAAAGCCGCGCGGACTCTTAAGGCGGCGCTTAACGGCGGCTACCGCCATTTGCCCAGCGGCGTTGAGGGTTTGGCGGCCATGGCGGCTCATCCCGATGTGGACGTGGTTTTAACCAGCCTGGTCGGCGCGGTCGGCTTTGCGCCGCTTT
>MGUO01000248.1:0-4382 GCA_001800015.1 Elusimicrobia bacterium RIFCSPHIGHO2_02_FULL_57_9 | reverse complement strand
GTTGGCAAGCCAGGATCATTCCGGTTGATTCCGAGCCTTCGGCTATTTTTCAATGCCTAAACTCGCCGTCCTTGGGCCTGCGGCCTAAGGGCGGCTCCTATCCAGAAGTGCACCGCGTATTCCTTACCGCTTCAGGCGGAGCCTTCTATAAGCGCAAGGGAAATCTTTCTGATGTTACCGTCGCTCAAGCCTTGAACCATCCTACGTGGAAAATGGGCAAAAAGATCACCATCGACTGCGCTACCTTGATGAACAAGGGCTTTGAATCCATCGAGATCATGAATCTTTTCGGCCTTAAGCGCGGGCAAATTGAGATCGTCATTCACCCCCAGTCCATTATCCATTCGGCCGTGGAGTTCATCGACGGCTCGGTCCTGGCGCAGATGTCCGCGCCCGATATGAGGCTGCCGATTCAATACGCCATGACCTATCCTCAGCGCAGCAGCCGGGTGATAAAACCCCTCGATCTTTTTTCAATCGGCGAACTGACCTTCCGGAAACCCGATTTCGCGCGCTTTCCTTGCTTAAGGCTGGCTCAAGAGGCCGCTGCAACCGGCGGTGGCATGCCCGCGGTGTTGAATGCCTCCGACGAAATCGCCGTTGAGGCTTTCATCGCCGGGCGCATTCGTTTCACCGATATCCCGCGGGTCATCGAGAAGGCCATGAAAGCCCATAAGAGTGCGGGCGGCTTGCCGAGCTTTGCCGAAATTGTTGAAATAGACCAGTGGGCTAGGCACCGCGCCGAGGAGATCTGCCGACAGCTATGAATATGATCGATGTAATCCAATCAATCGCAGCCGTGGTGCTAACCTTCGGCATGGTCATATTTCTTCATGAGGCCGGGCACTTTATTCTCTGCCTATGGTTCGGCGTGCGCGTGGAGCGATTTGCTTTCGGCTTCGGGCCGGAGCTCATCGGAATGACCAAGGGTTCGACCCGTTTTTCCGTCTGCGCCTTCCCTTTAGGCGGCTTCGTCAAACCCGCCGGCGAGGAGCTGGACTCTTACTCGGGCCGCGAGGATGAGTATTTCGCCCAGGTTTGGTATCGCCGGCTGGCTATCGTCGCTGCTGGTCCTGCGATGAATTACGTGCTGGCTTTTACCTTGTTTACCGGGGTGATTGCCGTCAAAGGGCTGCCGGAGCCCAGCAACGAGCCTGTCATCGGCAATTTGATGCTGGGACTGCCGGCTGATCGAGCCGGCATCAAGTTGAATGACAGGATTATCGCCGTGGACGGCCAACCGGTCGCTACTTGGGAGCAATTGGCTTCATCCATCCACGCTCGTCCCGAACAAGCGGTTGAATTAAGCGTTGAGCGCGACGGCAGCCTTTCTCAGGTCACGCTCACGCCTAAAAAAGATGAAGAATCGGGGCGGGGCGTTATCGGGATCATGCGAATGCCGGTTTACCAGCCGGTCGGGATTTTCACCGCCGCCGCCGAGGGAGCCAAGCAATGCTATGCTCTGAGCGCCAGCACGGTTAAAAGCATCGTGGCCATGCTGGGTCGAAGGCAAAAGGCTGATTTAGCCGGACCGGTGGGCATCGTGCAAATGGTCAGCCGCGCCGCGCATTCGGGCTGGGAGGACTTGGTCCTACTTATCGGTTTTATTTCGGTTGCCATCGGCTTTTTCAACATTCTTCCCGTCCCCCTGCTAGATGGCGGCCATGCCGCCATGTACCTCTGGGAGGGCCTCTCGGGCCGCAAGCTCACTAAAGAAGCCATGGCCACGGCCAACGGCCTGGGCATTGCTTTGCTGGTGTCTTTGCTGCTCTTCGCCACTTACAGCGATTTTCATCGCATCAGAAGCGAGCGCGCCCGCGCCAAGTCGGCGCTCAGCCAGCCGGGCAATTAGCGCCCAATGAAGCTTAGCCGATACTTTCTCCCCACCCTGCGCCAGGCGCCTTCCGACGCCGATAACGTCTCGGTCCAATTGATGCAACGCTCTGGCATGATACGCAAGGTTGCCTCCGGAATCTACGATTGGCTGCCGCTGGGCCTGCGCGTGCTGCGCAAGGTTGAAATTATCGTCAGGGAAGAGATGAACGCCATCGGCGGGCTCGAGGTTTGGCTTCCCGTAATTCAGCCGAAATCTCTTTGGGAAGAAACAGGACGCTGGCAGGTTTACGGCAAGGAATTGCTGCGCATCAAGGACCGCAAAGATGCGGAGTTCTGTTTTGCCCCGACGGCGGAGGAAATCATCACCGATCTGGCGCGCAAAGAGCTGCGGTCTTGGCGGCAGCTCCCCTTGATGCTTTATCAGTTCGGCCTTAAATTTCGCGACGAGATACGGCCCCGCTTCGGCGTGATGCGCGCACGGGAATTTTTAATGAAGGACGCTTATTCCTTTCATGCCGATGAGACGGACGCCGGCGCCTATTATCAAAAAGCGTACGAGGCTTATAAAAAAATATTTAATCGCTGCGGGCTTAAATTCAAGCCGGTCGAGGCCCAATCGGGAGCCATCGGCGGTTCTTGCTCCCATGAATTTATGGTGCTTGCCGAAACGGGCGAGGCTACGGTCGTTTCTTGCACGAAATGCGATTATGGCGCCAATCTTGAACGCGCCGAAATCAAGCAAATTCCCGCTTCTTCCAGGGAGCCCCTTGCCTCGATCGAGGAATTCGCCACTCCGGGCGTCCATACCGTGACTGATGTGGCCAAGCTCACCTGGCAATCTCCCGCGAAGTTTCTTAAAACCCAGATTTACATGGTTGAGGGAAAGGCCCTGATGGTTTTAATCCGGGGCGATCACGAACTTAATGAGGCTAAATTGGAGGCGGCTCTGGGCGCTCCGGTATTGCGGGCCACGGAAGAGCAGTATGCCAAAGCCATGGGCTGCCCCGTTGGTTTTGCCGGGCCGCAGGGCCATAACGGCCTCGCTATTTACGCTGATTTCGCCATACAAAGCGTGGTCAATGGCATCACTGGCGCCAATAAAGCCGGCAGGCACGCCAAGGGTGTTAATTGCAACCGGGACTTCCAGGTTGAGGGATTCTACGATTTGCGCCAGGCCACCCCGGAAGATCCCTGCCCCCGCTGCGGCGGCAAGACGGAATTTGCTCAAGGCATCGAGGTAGGCCAAACATTCAAGCTCGGAACCAAGTATTCAAAAGCTCTCGAGGCCGTTTATCTGGATAAAGCCCAAAAACCGCAGGTCATGGTGATGGGCTGCTACGGTATCGGCGTTTCCCGCGTGGTGGCCGCGGCCATCGAGCAAGGACATGACGCAAACGGAATCATTTGGCCGCTGGCTTTAGCTCCCTTTCAAGTTGCGGTCGTTGTTATCGACGAGGCCGACGATGCGCGCGTGCGATTGGCGGCCGACAAATTGATTGTCGAGCTTGAAGCCGTCGGTATCGAGGTATTGGAGGATGACCGCGACTTAAAACCCGGCGTTAAATTCAAGGATGCCGATCTTATCGGCATCCCCTTGCGCTTGGTCATTAGCCGTAAAACCCTCGACGCTTCCTGCGTCGAATTTAAAAGCCGCGCCGGCAAAGAGCCGGAAAAATGGCCGTTGGCCGAAGCCGCCCAGAAATTGGTTGCCTTAATCCCTGGGTTGTGATACAATAAATCAGGCGTCAATATCGAGAAAGTGGCGGTAGTCGAGCCGCTTTTTTTATTGTTTTTTTATGGATATCAAAGAAATTGAACACCTGATCACCCCCCTGCTTGAGCAGGAAGGGGCCGAATTGGTGGATTTAAAATTAGCCAAGGAAGGCCCGAAATGGGTTCTGCGCATTTTTTTGGACAAGCCGGGAGGCATCACCCTGGATGACTGCGCTTATTTTTCCAGTCGCATCGGGGCGTTACTCGACTCGAGCGATGCAATGGACACGTCCTATTTGCTCGAGATTTCTTCGCCCGGCTTGGACCGCGTCATCAAGAAAGAAAAGGATTTTGAGCGTTTTTCCGGTCGCGCGATCCGGCTTAGGCTTAAGGCGCCGGAGGCCGGCCAGCGGAATTTCAAAGGCAAGCTTCTGGGCCTCAAGGAAGGCAAGGTCGCCATCGAATGCGAGGGAAACATGCGGGAATTCTCCGCCGCGCTGATCGCTGAGTTGCGGCTTGACTACTCCGCGGAGAGCGAGAGGATATTATGAGTGGAAAATCAGAATTGATATCGGTCCTGGAGCAGATCGAGCGCGAAAAGGGCATTAAGAAAGACGACATTCTTAAGATGATCGAGGGAGCCGTGATCAGCTCCCTGCGCAAGCATGTGGGCAAAACCACTATTATTGAAGCCAGCATCGATCCGGATACGGCGCAGTTCCAGGCGAACCTCGTCAAGAAAGCCGTCGAGCAAGTGGCTGATCCCGAGCTTGAAATAAGCCTCAATGAGGCGCGGCGCTACAAGAAAGACGCTGTCGCCGGCGAGGACATCA
>MGUO01000247.1:507-1033 GCA_001800015.1 Elusimicrobia bacterium RIFCSPHIGHO2_02_FULL_57_9 | reverse complement strand
CGGCACGCCCGTGCTCGACATCAAACCCTACACGCGCAAGGACTCGATCAAGAAATTCCGCATCCCCGCGTGGGTGAAGCTCCTCGACCAAGCCGAGACCGACCCTCTGGGGCGTTATGCAAGCTGACCGGGATCGGAGATGAAGCCACCCCCTATTCTTCGGAACAAGCGGCATCGTGAGCCGTCGGTTTTCTCTCCCGAAAATCTCCTCCGGGAGGCCAGACGGCAGAAAATTCTGTCGCGGCGTTCCGTGCCCAGGGTCTGCGTGCTTGATCCCGATGGGGACATCGTGCGAACGCTCCTGATGGAGAAGCGCGCCAAGCGCGACCCAGCATGGGCCTGTTATCATACGGAGCTTTACGCGTTCGTCCTGCGAGGGCGCAAAGTCGGCATCATCGGTTGCGCGGTCGGCGCGTCGTTTGCGGTGCTTCTCGCTGAGGAACTCTTCGCCTCGGGATGCGAACTCCTTATCAGTGTCACTTCCTCAGGTCAAATCTCAAGGAAGACCGATCCTCCCTACTTCATC
>MGUO01000247.1:0-451 GCA_001800015.1 Elusimicrobia bacterium RIFCSPHIGHO2_02_FULL_57_9 | reverse complement strand
GGATTTCAGCCGGATTTCGCCGAAGCTCTCGCAAACCCTTCGGAACGCGTTCGATGGGATTTCTCTTCCCGTGCAGCGCGGCTCGACCTGGACGACGGATGCTCCCTTTCGTGAGACCAAATACGCCATCGAGCGCTGTCGCGCGCTCGGGATATTGGCCGTGGAAATGGAGGCAGCCGCTCTCTATGCTTTCGCGGAAGCACGGACCAAATCCGTCGTGTGCCTCGCCCATGTGACGAACCAGATGGCGCAAATCAAGGGCGACTTTGAGAAGGGCGCCGCCAACGGCGCGCACGATGCACTGACCGTCGTCGCCGCTGTAGCCCGGACTGTTCGCCGATCCCGCCAAAATCCCGTCAAAAATTGACGTTCTCCCCTGAAAAACTAGACCAAGTTGAACCCGGACAGGGTCACCACCGCAGAGATTTCTCCACCCCTACCAGGGTGCGCG
>MGUO01000246.1 GCA_001800015.1 Elusimicrobia bacterium RIFCSPHIGHO2_02_FULL_57_9 | reverse complement strand
GTCAGGCCCGGGAAATTGACGCTCAGCGGGGCGATTGTGGCCACGGGGCCGTCGAGGATTTTGTCCGAGCTGAGCCCGTGGCCAAAATTGATTTTCCACTGCTCCGACAAGGGCAAGCCCAAAGAAAACTTGTAGAGCAGAGAGTCCCGGATGTAGTTGCTTTGGCTCCCTTTTTGCGAATTCGGGCCCCTGCCGTAGAAGCGCCGCGAGCCGTCGCGCGTGAACCACAGCCGGCCGGAGAGGTAGTTGCGCCGGCCCATGAACATGTCGTCCTTGTATTCGATCATGGCCTCCCGGTTGGCTTCGCCGGAATAGGAAACCCGGTTGGACACCTGGGAAAAGCGCGTGGGAAACCAGTAAACGCGGTGGGCGGCGGTCCATTTGAAAAAGCGGTTGTAGGTGAGCGAAGGGGCGTAAATCTGCTCGATTCTTTCGCCTTTTTTGGTGTTGAGAATGATCACCGGCATGATGCCGTAGGTGAGGCCGCGGTTGGGATCGGTGTCCACGGCCGGAATGTTGAGATACATTCCCCGGTCCAGAGGCGTGACGACCAAAGACAGGGTGTTTTTCATGAAGCGGATGGGCCAACTGACGGTCCGCACGGTCTGTTCTGCCAGCTTGCGGGTGGTCTCGGTGATTTGATCGGTGGAAATTTTTTTCTTTTTTGAGGCTCCGGCCGCCCCAGGCCCGCTTTTTTGAGCAAAGCATGGAGCGGCCGCCAAAAAGACAACCAAGGTCCAAACCGGAAAAATTTTAAGTCGCATGGCGTTCCACACTGTAGCAAATCCCTTTTGGGCTCTCAAAGATTTGCGGGGGCGCGGGGCGGGGATTCGTGAAGCCGCGCGGCGCTCCAGGAGGCCTGCTCCCGGATCACCGGGTCGGGATGGTTTTGGAATTTTTGGATCTGCGGCAGGAGGGCGGGGTCTTTGGAGTTGCCCGCGGCCAAAAGCGCGTTGCGGATCCAGCCTGCCCACTTGGCTCTTTCAACGGGCGTGCGCTGGTGGCGGACTCTGAATTCCTCCGGGCTCAGTTCCAG
>MGUO01000245.1 GCA_001800015.1 Elusimicrobia bacterium RIFCSPHIGHO2_02_FULL_57_9 | reverse complement strand
AAGACACCGCCCATGACGTTTAAGCCCGCCGCGCGCAGGCGCAGGACAATGCCGTCATATTCGTTGAACGAGGCGATCCGCGAGTAGGCGAAATCCGAGGGATTGCTGCGAAAAACCAGGCGCACCCAGTTGGTTCCCGAGTCCTTGACCATGTCGATGATCTCGCGATGATGATCCAGACGGTCAAGCAGGCTTTCATCCAGGGTCAGGCCGAAGCGCAGCTCATTTTTATTTTTCGAATGGCCCGCGATCTGACGCCCGTGCTCGACCAGCATCTTTTCCCAGGCCGCGGCGGTTTGGCGCAGCAGCCTGTCGAAGGCCGCGGCGCGCTCGGGCCCCGCGGGTTTTGCGCGCGCCTCCGTTAAAGTCCGCCCGGCGTGCGAGATTAATTTCCGGACCTGGGGGCCGGCCTTGTAGGCCGGCGGCCGTCCGCTATTGTGGCGCAGGCAGGCTTCTTGAAACAGGCGGTATTGGGTAAGCGCGATCTCTTCGTTGAGAAGCACGGTCTCGCCCGAGGCGTAGCCCCGCCCCCCGTTATCCAGCCATACCGTGGAAAATCCGCTCTCCTTAACAGGCCAGGGAAGGCTGATCTGGACGCGCGCAAGCTTGTCCCAGCCCAGGGTCAAAGTCGAGTCGCTTTGCTTGAGCCAAGGGACGGTTGAGCCTAAGTTCTGGGGGGAGGTTAAAGTCAGGGGGATTTTCTCATCTTCCGGCTTGCGATCCGCTCGTCCGATATAGGACAGGAATTGTTCGCGCTCCAGCAGCTCGCCGCGGTCGTCATAGGCCTTAAGGCGCAGGGTAAACCCCGAGGCGGACGCTTGCGGCCTATCTTGAGCCGGGAGAAATCCCAGCGCGAAAAAAAACAATAACGGCAGGATGCTCATGAGCATTCGCAATATACCTTATTGCGGGCCGAAAGGCCTAGCAGGGCAGCTTAACCCAAAAGCTCAGGTAATTTTTTATGGTGCTACGCGGGGCCATGGAAGATCCCGAAAATCAAAAAATCTTCCGTTTTGCGGCT
>MGUO01000244.1 GCA_001800015.1 Elusimicrobia bacterium RIFCSPHIGHO2_02_FULL_57_9 | reverse complement strand
GCCGAGCCGATTACCGCCCCGCGGTGATCGAGGACCCATCGCACGGCCGGTTCATACAGCCGGAACATCGGCCGGCTGATGGGGTGTTCTTCCTCGGCATACATCTTTCCGACCAGAAGCCAGGTGGCCAGACGCGAGAGCCAGCGCGGCTTGAATCGATACGGCTCTGTCCGGATGAGCAGGGTTCGTATCGCCGGCGCCAGGGTGATCGCCAGGATGGCCGCCATGGCCAGCGCGAGGTTTTTGGTGTAGGCCAGCGGCTTGAACAGCCGCCCGGCCTGTCCCTCAAGCGCGAAGATCGGAAGAAAGGCGACCGCCATCACCATCAGGGAATAAAAGGCGGAGGGTCCCACCTCCTGCATCGCCCGCACCAGAACGGCCCGGTAGTCGCCCACGCGTCCCTTTTCAATCCACTCCTCGGTCCGTTTGTGCGCATTTTCAGCCATCACGATCGAGGCGTCCACCATGTCCCCGACCGCGACCGCGATGCCTCCTAAGGACATGATGCTGGAGGTAATCCGCATGAAGTACATGGGGATGAAGCTCAACAGGGTGGCCACCGGCAAGGTCAGGATCGGAAGGAGCGCGCTGGGAAAGTGCAGCAGAAAAACGATGATCACCAGGCAGACGATGATCATTTCCCAGGTCAGGGCTTCGCCGATGGTGCGGATCGCCTGCCGGATCAGATCCGAGCGATCGTAGGTCGGGAGGATTTCAACGCCGGGCGGAAGCGAAGGCTTGATCTCCTCGATCTTATTTTTGACCCGGTCGATCACCTGCAGGGCGTTTTCGCCCTGCCGCATCACGATGATCCCGCCCACGGTATCGCCTTGGCCGTCCAGGTCCGAGACGCCGCGGCGGATGTCCGGTCCGAGCGTGACCGAGGCGACATTTTTAACCAGGACCGGCGTCCCGCCGGGGCCGCGGCCCACGACGATCGCTTCGATATCTTCGATATTTTTCGCGTACCCGCGTCCCCGCACCATATACTCGGTCCCGGAAAATTCCACCAGCCGCCCGCCCACGTCGTTGTTGCCG
>MGUO01000243.1:751-860 GCA_001800015.1 Elusimicrobia bacterium RIFCSPHIGHO2_02_FULL_57_9 | reverse complement strand
TTCGGGAGAAAACACCGAAATCTTTCCCATCTCGTCGGGCTCGTAAGGTCCCAAGACCTGATTGTTCTGGAAGATCCAATATTTCATGGGTCTTAAGATTATAAAGGAG
>MGUO01000243.1:477-619 GCA_001800015.1 Elusimicrobia bacterium RIFCSPHIGHO2_02_FULL_57_9 | reverse complement strand
AGCGGTAGAGCAAACGCCTCTTAAGCGTAAGGTCGTGGGTTCGATCCCCACCCGGTCCAAAATTTTTCTCACCGACGGCCGGGACCGAGCGTTCCTCGGTCCTTTGTTTTAATGGGCGGGTGGCGGAACGGCAGACGCGCAC
>MGUO01000243.1:0-432 GCA_001800015.1 Elusimicrobia bacterium RIFCSPHIGHO2_02_FULL_57_9 | reverse complement strand
TCGCCCATTCCGATCCAACGCCGGAGGCATCATGGGAATCTTCTCAGCGCTGAAGTCGGACAAGCCGAAGTTCAAGAAGGTCAAGGAGGAGGGCTGCGTCGTCACGCTCTCCGTCGAGGTCGCCCCCCAGGAAGTCACGGACCAGTCGCAGACGGCGCTGATGCGCCTCCAGTCGCTGGCCCGCATCCCGGGCTTCCGCGCCGGCAAGGCGCCCATCGACATCGTCAAGCAGCACTTCGCCGGCCGCGCGCGCGAGGAGGCCATCGACGCCCTGATCCGCAAGCACGTGCCCGCCGCGCTTGAGGACCTCAAGCTGCGCGTCGTCGAGACCCCGGCGGTCTCGGACGTGAAGTGGAAGGAAGGCGAGCCGCTGGTCATCACCGTCCAGGCGGAGATCGCCCCGACGCCCGTGGCCAAGGACTACCTCAAGAT
>MGUO01000242.1:1065-1610 GCA_001800015.1 Elusimicrobia bacterium RIFCSPHIGHO2_02_FULL_57_9 | reverse complement strand
CGAAGCCCGCCAGCTTTCTCTCCCCCGAGAAGAACTCCTCGACCGTGATGTAAGACCGGCCGCCTTCGTCCTTTCGCGAAGTTTCCAAAAGCCCGAGCAGCTTGTCTATTTTGGTTTCTACGGGAAACTCCTCGCCTTCGATCACCGCCCGGTCCACGTCGGAGCGGTCCAAAATCTTGCGAATGCTGGCCAGCAGGTCAAAGAGTTTGACTCCAAGCTCCTTCTCATCCTCGCGGAAGCGGGGCGACTGCCGGAAATAAACGTCGCGATGGCTTTCCTGCTGGGATTCGAGAAATTTGGCCGCATCCTGGAATTTCTGGTATTCCAAAAGCTTGTCGATGAGCTCCTGGCGGGGATCGCCCCCCTCTTCCTCTCCCGGAGGCGTCGGTAGAAGCATTTTGGCTTTGATTTGCATGAGGGTGGCGGCCGTCACCAAAAACTCGCCCGCCAACTCGAGGTTGAGGTCCTTCATCAATTCGAGGTAGGTCAGATACTCGCGGGTAATTTCGGAGATCGGGATGTTGTGGATGTCCAGATCATTCTTC
>MGUO01000242.1:0-1048 GCA_001800015.1 Elusimicrobia bacterium RIFCSPHIGHO2_02_FULL_57_9 | reverse complement strand
CAATTCCCCAACTGGGGAAATCCCTGCGCAGCGCGCAGGACGGGCTTCGCCCTGGGTTACCTCGTTTAGCGTTGTCGCAGAGCGCCAACGCTGCACGCCCTGCGGGGAATTCTGCCTCAACTGCAGAATTCAGGTTAATCGGTCAAATGCATGGCGCGGCGAACTTGCGCCATGGTCTTCTCGGCGGCCGCCTGGGCTTTTTTGCGCCCCGACTCCAGTATCTCGTCGACGGCCCCCGGCCGGGCCTCCCACTGCCGCCGCTTTTCCCGGAACGGCGCAATGACGGCTTCCATGGACCCGGCCAAATCCTTTTTGCATTGGACGCAGCCGACCGCTCCGTCGCGGCATTCCTGCTCCCGAGTCGCGGCGAACGGGCTGTAGAGCTTGTGCATCGCGTAGACCACGCAGCCTTCCGGATGGCCCTTGTCGTTTTGCCGGATTTTTGCCGGATCGGTGAACATCCGGCGGATTTTGGCCTCCAGCGACCCCGCCGTTTCTCCGAGTTCTATGGAGTTGTCGTAAGATTTCGACATCTTTCTCCCGTCGATTCCGGGAACCTTGGGCGCCGGAGTCAGCAGGGCCTGAGGCTCCGGCAGCACTTCTCCATAAATGGAATTAAATCGCCTGGCGATTTCGCGGCTCAATTCCAGATGCGGCAGCTGATCCTCCCCCACCGGCACGTGCGTGCCGCGATAGAGCATGATGTCGGCCGCTTGCAGCACCGGATAGCCCAGATGGCCGAAGTCTATTTTACTGACCTCGTTGTCCGAGCCGTCTTGGATGAGCCCCATTTCCCGGGCCTGCTCCTTGACCGTCGGATTGCGCAGCAGCCAGGGCGTCGGCACGATCATCGACAAAAGCAAATGCAGCTCGGCATGTTCTTTGACCTGCGATTGCGTGAACATGACGCACTTTTCCGGATCCAGGCCCGCCGCCAGCCAATCGAGCACCATCTCGCGGCAATGGCTCCGGAGATTTTTGGAATCGCGGTAGGAGGTGGTCAAAGCGTGCCAGTCCACCACGATGAAATAGCACTCGCAGCGGTCCT
>MGUO01000241.1:4838-5255 GCA_001800015.1 Elusimicrobia bacterium RIFCSPHIGHO2_02_FULL_57_9 | reverse complement strand
GCCGTGGTGTTGCGCCAGGCCTCCATCGCCAATTTAGCTCGGCGCGGCGAGATATTGCGTTTTTCCCGCGAGGAATTTGAAAAATGGAAAGCCGCGGGCTTCATCGCTCCAGGCATCGTCCTTAAACCGGACACTTTTTGGCTGCGCGACGAGCGTAAATTTTCCCAGCTGACGCAGGCCGTTTTGCGTTTGGGAATGGCGGTTTCCACTTCCAGCTCCGCGGGATATTATCTTCTGCAGTTCCCCGAGGGAGTTATGGGAGCCGTATCCGAGGATGCGACTCTCGGCGTTTACGATCCGGATATGCTGCAGGTCCTTGCAGGGCGCTCCCTGCTGCCCGTCTATGCCGGCGCGCTTAGGCAGAGGGTTAAATCCGTGGGCGTACGCAGGTCAGGCGCCGGAGCGGTTCTTAATCCG
>MGUO01000241.1:3427-4752 GCA_001800015.1 Elusimicrobia bacterium RIFCSPHIGHO2_02_FULL_57_9 | reverse complement strand
GCCGAAGACGGCGCTCCCGATGATTGGGTATTGGAGGCCAAGACGCTCAATGCCGACGCCCGGCCCGACGCCTTGCTGCGCGGGGTTTACAGCCATCCGCGCCGGCTGCTGATCTTGCGTTTATCCTCGTCGCGAGGGGCGGAGGATAACTTTGATTTGCTGCGCCGCGCGATCCGCGAATTGAATATGCGTTCCATTGCAACCGAGCTGCCTGCGCGCCCCGTCCCATCAGCGGCTTTGGTGCAAAGCACCCTGGTGCGACTCTTGCTATGGCTTTTCGCGGTCCTGGGCCCGCTGTTTACCGCGCGCGCGGGCATGCTGGCTCTCAAGAGAGCCCGGGTGGTCGTGCGCGAGCAATTCCCCGTGTGCTCGCCGGTGCTGCAGTTGGCGGCCGGCATGATCACGGGTGGACTGGTGGCCGTGGCCTTCGGTTTGGCCGTGCGCACCGGATTTGACGCGCTGTCTTATCCCGTTGCGGATGCCTTTTGGACGTATTGGACCGCGCTCGGGCCTCTGATCATCGGGGCCTTCACTCTGTACAGCATCGATTCCGAGCCGCTCTTGAAAAAAATGTCGAGCCAGATCATTTACGCCGACGCGCTGAAAATCATGGTTTTTATAGCGGCGGCGCTGCTGCTGTTTAAACCGCGGCTGGTTCTTGGCTGGCTCGGGTTCTCATTGGAGGAATATAAAATTCCATTCGTCTTGTGGTGGGCTCCTTGGCGATGGAGGGAAATCTTGGTGGGCTTCCCCTGTCTCTTGCAGGCATTTTTTCTAGTCAACTGGCGAATGGATTGCCCCGATTGCCAGTCTCTGGATAAAGGTCCGCTCAAAGACCCTCGCGGCTGGTTCTTGGTCGGATTGCTTGCTCCTATCGGCGTTATCGGCGCTTTTGCCCGCGGTGGGTTGCCGCGGGAGCTGGCGCTGATGCACACGGTTTACGCCTTGCTCATCGGCTGCGCTATTGGAACGGTTTTGATATTCGCGCGGCTGCGCTGGTCCGAGGCCGTCGTGCGGATTTCGCGGCCCGATACGCCGCAATCCCCCGACTTTAATTAAAAAATTTGATACTATGGCCGTATGAAGCGCGGGCTTTTGTCTGCGATCCTCGTCTTCACGGCGCTGCCTTATTCGTCGGCGGCGCCGGTTCGCGCAGGGCCAGTTTCCAAGGCCAAGGGAACTCCGGTCGCAACATCGGTCAGCGTCGGAGTCTTGCACATCGGAGAGGACGGCCACTATCGGCATCCTCCTCAGGATGCCAATGATTTCCTTGAGCACAACCCCAGATTCAATAGAGGCGATCAAACCGTCCCGTCGGCCGACAA
>MGUO01000241.1:0-3363 GCA_001800015.1 Elusimicrobia bacterium RIFCSPHIGHO2_02_FULL_57_9 | reverse complement strand
ATGGTCCCGGCCGCTACAGCGGCCGGGGTGGCTGCTGTAGCGCCGCCCCAATCCGAGGAAGAGCCGGCCGGCCGGCGCTACTCGCTTTGGGAGGGATTATCGGCGCCTCTGGAGCTGCCGGCCGAGGAAGTGAATGATTTGCCCGAAGATCAAGCCAGCCAATTGGGCCGCAAGGATTATGACGCCCATATTTTAGGCCGTCGCGGCCGCCGGCCGGAGGATTCCATCACGACGCCGCCCGCCGCGGCCGCCGCGCGGGCTTTCAGCGGCAAGGCTGCCGATTTGTTCGTGGGCCTGCATCTTAATCTGCAAGCCGCGCGGCAGGCCGATGCATTTAAAGACGCCGTGGCTGATTTAGGCCGGGTGGCGGGTTTCCGCGCCGATCCGAGATTCGAGCCCGTGGCCGAGGATGCGACCGGCCGGAAGGTTTCGCTCTGGGGCTGGATGCCCGCCCAAAAAATAGGGCAGGCCATGAGGGTTTTATCCGTGGCTCAGCTGCGCATCGAAAATCAGGGGGTGGATCCGCATCTTGATCCTCCGCAAACAGCGGAAATCTTAATCGGCATCCGCATGCCTGAGGATTACGCCTTGGTCGACGCGGTGGCGCAAACCCCCGCGGCTTTGCCAACAGCGCCAAGAGCCCTCGGGGCGGAAATCGCTTCGCGGGCCATAGCGGAGCTTTCTCAAGAGTCTGGATTTTTATGGAAAAAAAGCGCGGGCTACCAATCGGTGCCACGATCCCGAGAGAAGGCGCTCATCATCATTGGGGAGGTTCCGATCAGGAATATTTCCCGCGTCATGGCGCATCGCGACGTGGTTAAGATCATGCCGTCAGCCGCGGCCTTGGATCGCATGGATGGCCCGCCCCTGCGCAGAAGCCCCGCCTCCGTTCTCGGGCGTTTCTTTTCCTTTGTGAAGCGGCGCTTCCCGTTTTTGCTGGTGTTGACCCTTTTCTTGCTGATGCTCTCTCCGGGCCGCGTGCTGCGGCGCTTGGCGGAAATATTCGTTCCTTATCATTAAATGTTGGAACGGCTGCAGCTTAATCGCGCTCACTGGGCTTGCCTCATGGGGCTTGCCGTTGGTCTTGGCGGCGAGACGCTCCTATTTATGGAGCGGCAGTGTCAAAACATAGAGCAGCTCTTGTATGACGATTTTAAAGTGGTCCTCTTCCTTAACAAGGACATCGGCCGCGAGAAGGCCAAGACCTTGGAAGAAAGGCTGCGTGCCCTGCCCGATGTCGAAGCCGTCAATTCTGTTTCCCAGCTGCAGGCCATGGAAACCTTGCGCCGCGATAATCCCGAATTGATCGAGGCCGTCACCTTGCTGGGAGACAATCCTCTCAATCCGGGTTGCGAGATACGGCTGGCCGCCCAAAGGCTTCCAAAAATAGGAGAATGGATTTCTTCGGCCCAAGGTCTGGCGCCTTGGGCCGATATTCGCTATAAGCCGGCCCAGGTGCGTGCGATCCTTCAAGCGCAGTTTTACAGACATTTCATCGATTTAGCCCTTAGCTCGATTCTTTGCCTGGCCGCTTTCGCCGCCTTGGCCGCGCTTTGGTCTTCTCTGCGCGAGCGCAGGACCTGGTCTTGGCGGGCCGTGATCCTGTATTTCGCGCCGCCGATTGCGGCCTGCGCCGCGGGGGCTGCCGTCGGGATGGGGCTGGTTGCTCTCATGGCTTTGCCCATGCGTCTGTTCATTCCTTGGGTGGCTTGGCCTTTGGCGTCGCGTCAAGTTGTTTTGGTTCTTAGCGCGGCGATCGCGGGATGGGCGATTTGCGGGCCAAAAGATTGAGATACGCCGTCTTCCTGGCGGCTTGGTTGGCCGTGCCTTGCGGCCATGCTCAGTTGCACTCCAAGGAATTGGAATTGAAACGCGTGCAAAAAGAATTGGAGAAAACCCGGCGCGAGATAGAGGATTACAAAAAACTTGAACAAGGCTTGGACGGAGAGCTTCAAAAAATCCAGACGCGCAACGAGACCGCTCGCGGCAAGTTGATCCGCCTCCAGCGCAGCATCCGTGTCGCGGAGAAAAAGAAAAACGAGCTTAAGTCTCAATTAGGCTCCTTGGGTCTGGCCTCCGGTTTTTGGAGAACGGAGGTCGAAGACGAATTGAGGGGTTATACCGCGGCGTGGGCTTCGCGCAACGAATCCTTTGGCAGCGGCGATTTATGGGTCGAAGCCTACAGGCGAGGGGCGATCCTGGAAAAAGCCAGGTTGCTGGGCAGCCTGCAGGGCTTAGGCCATAAAACCGAATTGGCCCAGGCCCGGACCCAAATTCAGACGCAGCAACTGCTCGATAAGACGCTGCAAGCCGAGCTGGAGGAGCAAAATCGCCGGCAGGAATATAAGGAGAAGAAAGCGGCCAAGGCGCAGACCCAGGAAAAAGTGGCCGCGGCCATGCAGCGGGCCGGGGAGTTGGAGCAGTCCGCCCAGGCCCTCACCAGCTTGATACGGCGCCTAAACAGGCCTCAGCCGGGGAAGGCGGGCCGCCTAGCCCCCTGGGAGGTGGGCCGAAATTCCTTGGCGTGGCCGGCCGCCGGATCGGTGGTCAAGGCTTTCGGCAGGCAGCGCAATTTGGAGTTGGACGCTTGGGTGATCAATCAGGGGATTCTTATCGAGACCAGGCCTGGCGCGCCGGTCATGGCCGTGGAGAAAGGGCGCGTTATTTTTTCAGGGCCGTTTAAGTCTTACGGGCAGGTCATGATCTTGGATCATGGCGAGAACTTTTACAGCGTTTACGGCGAACTGGGACAGTTATTAAAATCAAAGGGCCAGAAGGTGCGCATCGGAGAACCCATCGCCAATACCGGCTCAGGCGATCGGGCAACGCTTTATCTTGAGCTGCGCCATGGCGCCGAAGCTCTGGACCCATTGATTTGGTTGAAAAAGAAATGAATTGGCGAGGGGCGAATATGAAACATGTTAAGCGATTTTTTCTGGCCGTGGCGCTCGCCTCGATTTGCTGCAAGCCGCTTGCTGCCGCCGCCGCCGCCGCGGATAAGACTTACGAGCATCTTAAAATTCTGGTGGATGTGCTCGACTACATCCAGGAAAACTATGTCGACGAGCCTGAAACAAAGAAGCTGATTTACGCAGCCGCGGGGGGGATGGTCCGTGTGTTGGACCCTTTTTCGCAGTTCATGGACCCGGAATCTCACCGGGAGATAAAAAACGAAACCGAGGGACAGTACGGCGGCCTGGGCCTGCGTTTGGGGATGAAGGACGATTGGCTCACGGTTATCACGCCGCTGCCAGGAACCCCGGCTTATCGCGCCGGCATTTTACCCAACGACCGGGTAGTTGAAATCGAGGGTGAAACCACCCGGGACATTACCTTGAACGACGCAGATCGGAAGAGCGTCGT
>MGUO01000240.1 GCA_001800015.1 Elusimicrobia bacterium RIFCSPHIGHO2_02_FULL_57_9 | reverse complement strand
GCCGAAATTGCCGTGGAGTGTGAAGTCTTTTACGAGAGCATTCGGAGACAGAGATATTTCCATCTGTGCGGAGGGTACGCCTTTGGGGGAGAAGAGCTTCGTCTGGTCTTTGCCGCTTCCAGAAAAAGTAAATCCGGTGCGGCCCGAGATCCAAATGGTGCCGCCGATGGGGAAGTTACCGACAGGAAGAGTGATGCCGCTCGGCGCGTCCACTATCATCTTATTGATGATAGGCGTGGCGTCGAGGTAGACGTTCGCGCCGCTAACCGTGACCTTGGCGAAACCGTTGGTAGGACCGCCGCCAAGCGTGAGTGTGTTGCCGCTTATCGCCGTCACTTTTGCCTGAAGCGAGCGTGGGATGGCCTTGCCCATGTAGTATGTGCCTCTGAAGAACGTGTTCGGCCGATTTGGTGGCATGTTATACCACTGACCGCCGAGCCACCAATAGACTTCGCCGGTATCTTCTGCCCACCTATAGCTCTTGTCCGGCTGACTTTTGTCCGCAAGTAACTGCGCCTCCGTCGCATACGACTGCGACGGCCACGTCCCTCCCACTCCCTTGGTGCCGCGCATTCCCTGCCCCGGCTCCTTGCCGATCTCGACGATGACCCAGTCGCCCACAGAGAATCCGGCAGATGAAGGGAGCGTCAGTTGATTGGAGTTGGCAGAGATAGAGCCGGTGGTGACTACTGTCCTAAGACCAGTACTCGTGACAGGTTGTGCACTCGTCACCGTCACAGTGACAGCAACTGCATTCATCGTATTTCCTACCGCGTCTCTAGCGACCGCAGTCAAGGTGTGCGCACCAGCTGAAACTCCTGTCGTGTTCCATACTATTGAATACGGAGCGGTCGTATCTTCTGTGCCGAGATTCACGCCGTCGAGTTTGAACTGCACGCCGGAGACGCCGACATTATCAGAAGCGTTGCCAGAAACAGTGACAGATGTACCCGCAGTGACTTGAGTGCCGGAGGTGGGAGCAGTGAGAGAGATGGT
>MGUO01000239.1 GCA_001800015.1 Elusimicrobia bacterium RIFCSPHIGHO2_02_FULL_57_9 | reverse complement strand
CCTCTATTTCCGCCAACACTGCCGCGGTGGCTTCTTTGCTATGGAGTTCGATTACATGGAGCAGACCGATCTTTTCCATCCGCATCTCCATGTCCTGGCCGATGCTAACGGCCTATCGCCGGCTTGGCTTTCAAGGGCCTGGAAGAATCTCACCACCGCATTCGTCACCCATCAGCGGGAACTGGAGAGGCACGAGATCCAGCAAAAGCTTCGCTACATTTTGAAGCCGCCATGCCGCTCCATGGCCCGTCGTGCCATCAGCGAAATCTACAGCTCTCTTGCCGGGGCTCAGCTCTTCAGGGCTTTCGGGAACGTAGCCCGCCACCATGGGCTTTGCCCACAATGCCGGAACAAGACACAAATCAATTTCGGAGAGACGTGCAATCACAGGATCGCTTAGCGCGCCCCTCACGGGGCAGGAGGTAGTACCCATGGAAACCGTCATCGAGAAGGGAGCAGCACAAGAGGCCGTGGAGCAGGAGGTCATGGAACCGGTCGTTGAGCAAGTCGTGGAAGTGGATGTTGTCGGGGAGTCCGCTGTGCAGGTCGCCGACGAGATGGTGGCTGAAGCCGCGCTTGTCACGCAACCGCTTGTCGAGACACTGGCTGCCGAGAACCCGGTTGTCGAGAAGATCGGCTGTATCATCGAGAAGCCAGCTGTCGAGACGCCGCGCCCCACGGAAATGGTCGTGAAAGAGGCCAACGTCCGGAAAATAGATATCGAGAAGACCGTCTCCAAGGAGCCCATTACCAAGACCATCGAGTGCGTCTTCGAGAAAAGGGACCTTCTGCGAGGACTTCTAAAACTGAAATCCGTTTGGCCGGACAAGGCGACCGACCCGTCCCTCCGGTTTGTACTTTTTACCGTTGGCGATGGGGCTGTTAGGCTCAGAGCCTCCAATGGGAGCATGAAGGCGGAAGTATGGGTCCGGCTTTACGAGGAGTGCCTAACCCCTGGTGTCTTTGCCCTCGTCGGCCAAGAGGTCTTCGACAACCTTAAACTCTCCGACTCGCTAGTCAGCTTGTCGGTCGACACCACCACTTACCTCTGCTCCATGAAAACCGGCAGATTTGAGTGGTTCCTGCATGGCGTAGAGAACGTTCGTCTCGGAGATGATTTCAAGGAACTCACCAACTCGGACTTCACACCTTGGGAAATCGACAGATACGTATTCGTCAAAGGGCTGAAGGTCGCCGCCACTGCCATGTCCAATGACCACGCCGCCGCAAATATGAACGGTATCTGGTTCGGGCCGGACTCGGTCCAGGCCACGGATGGAAATAAGATCGCAATACTGAAGCAAGGCACCGGCTCTGGAATCTTCACCGTTCCCGCGTCGGTAGTCCTTACGCTAAAAAAACTGCTCGTTCGCGGCTGGGTGTCCTCGGTGCGTGTCCGCGCCAACTCCCACCAAGTCGAAGTGGTCGTTGATGAAGACTTGATGGTGTTTGGGCAGATGCCAGATTTCGTTAAGCTCGACACCGTGATCACGAAGCTAGGGGACTCCCAGCCCCGGTTCCTTGCGGACAAGCGGCTGTTCATCCTGAGTCTCGCGCGGGCGAATTTATTTGGGGACAAAACAACCGTTATCTCCATTTCCCGTGCCGGTGAGGACCTCATGTTTGTCGCCATGCAGGGG
>MGUO01000238.1:3802-8388 GCA_001800015.1 Elusimicrobia bacterium RIFCSPHIGHO2_02_FULL_57_9 | reverse complement strand
TTAAATACCGGACATTTCTATTCTCGCTTGACAACCCCTGTCGCAATCTTGACTGAAAGAGTCAACTATGTTAAACTTCTATCTTAAAGGGATTCTCATGGGAACCATCGATAAACTGACCGACAGCGAATATAAATACGGCTTTTTCTCTGATATAGAGGCCGACCAGGCGCCGCGTGGCCTCTCGGAGGATGTCATTCGCCTTATTTCCGCCAAGAAAAAAGAGCCCGCTTTTATGTTGGAATGGCGGTTGAAGGCCTACAGGCATTGGCTGACTTTAAAAGAGCCGGCCTGGCAGAATGTTCATTATCCTCCTATTGATTATCAGAATATTATTTATTATTCGGCGCCCAAGCCTAAAAAACTGCTTAACAGCATGGACGAGGTGGATCCGGAAGTCCGGGCGACCTTCGAAAAACTCGGCATTCCTCTGGAGGAGCAGAAAATCCTTTCCGGCGTGGCCGTGGACGCGGTGTTCGACAGCGTCTCGGTCGCCACCACCTTCAAGAAAACCCTGGCCGAGGCCGGGGTTATTTTCTGCTCGTTTTCCGAGGCCGTTCAAAACTATCCCGAATTGGTCAAAAAGTATCTGGGCTCGGTCGTGCCTTACACTGACAACTATTTCGCCGCTCTTAATTCCGCGGTTTTCTCGGACGGCTCGTTCTGCTACATTCCCAAGGGCGTGCGCTGCCCCATGGAATTATCCACCTACTTCCGCATCAACGCCGCCGACACCGGGCAATTCGAGCGCACGCTGATCGTGGCCGAGGACGACGCCGCCGTGAGCTATTTGGAAGGCTGCACCGCGCCGATGCGCGATAAGAATCAATTGCACGCCGCCGTAGTCGAATTGGTCGCCTTCGACAACGCGCAGATCAAATATTCCACCATCCAGAACTGGTATCCGGGCGACAAGGAAGGCAAGGGCGGCGTTTATAACTTCGTCACCAAGCGCGGCAAGTGCAAGGGAGTCAACTCCAAGATTTCCTGGACTCAGGTGGAAACCGGCTCGGCCATCACCTGGAAATACCCCAGCTGCATTCTGCAGGGGGATAATTCCGTGGGCGAGTTTTATTCCGTGGCTTTAACCAATAACCACCAGCAGGCCGACACCGGCACCAAGATGATTCACCTCGGCAAAAACACGCGCAGCACCATCGTTTCCAAGGGAATTTCCGCGGGCCACGGGCAGAACACATACCGGGGCATGGTCAAGATCGCCAAGGGCGCGACTGGCGCGCGCAATTATTCTCAATGCGACTCGCTTTTAATGGGCGATCTTTGCGGGGCCCACACCTTCCCGCTTTTGGAGGTCAACAACACCTCCTCCCAAGTCGAGCACGAAGCCTCGACCTCCAAGATCGATGAGGATCAATTGTTTTATTGCCGCCAGCGCGGGCTGTCCACCGAGGACGCGGTGGGCATGATCGTCAACGGTTTTTGCAGGCAGGTGTTCAAGGAGTTGCCTCTGGAATTTTCCGTGGAAGCGCATAAGCTGCTGAATATCAGCCTGGAAGGGGCGGTTGGATGAGATCGGCGAACAAATGGAAAATCAGTGTCTCCCAGCTGCCTGACGTCAAGTTGCAACAGCAGTATTACGCACGGCTTTATTATAGGAGAAGATATGTTGGAGATCAAAGACTTATACGCCAGCGCTGGGGATAATCCCATCCTGCGCGGCATCAATTTGAAAGTCAAAGCAGGGGAGGTGCACGCCGTCATGGGCCCTAATGGCTCGGGCAAAAGCACCTTGGCCCATGTGTTGGCCGGTCGCGATGGGTTCAAAGCCACGGCCGGCTTTGCGCTCTATGAAAGGAAGGATCTGCTGGCCATGGCGCCTGAAATCCGCTCGCGCGAAGGGGTTTTTCTGGCTTTTCAATATCCGGTGGAAATTCCCGGGGTGAGCAACAAGTATTTTCTGAAGGCGGCTTATAACTCGCTACGCAAGCACCGCGGCCAGGAAGAGACGAGTGCCGGCGCTTTTTTGAAGCTGGTCCGGGAAAAAGCCAAGCTGGTGGAAATGGATCAGGCCCTGGTCGACCGTCCGGTCAACGAAGGATTCTCCGGCGGCGAGAAAAAGCGCAACGAGATCCTTCAGTTGGCGGTGCTTGAGCCCAAGTTGGCCATCCTGGATGAAACCGATTCCGGCTTGGATATCGACGCCCTGAAAATAGTGGCCTCCGGCATCAATGCCCTGCGCAGCCCCCAGCGCGCTTTTATCGTGGTGACGCACTATCAGCGGCTTTTAAATTATATCGTGCCTGATTTCGTGCACGTGCTTGTCGGCGGGCGCATCGTTAAGTCCGGCGGCAAGGATTTGGCCTTGGAGCTTGAGGAAAAAGGCTACGGTTGGATCGAGGAAAAGCACGGAGCGGCCATAGAAGCGGCATGATCGCAACGATGACCCCGATAGTGGAATTGGATTGGCTCAACCAGAAGCGGGGAAGCGCCAGGTCGCGCTTCGAGGAGCTGGGCTTTCCCACGGTCAACAACGAGGATTGGCGCTTCACCGATGTTTCTCCTATCGCCCGCACGGTCTTTGCCGCAGCCTCCAGCGCCGGCCGAGCGGAACGCTTCCTTACGGCCGGCGCCGGAGGCCCTTTACTAGACGCCTCTGGCGCCGATTATTTTAAAGCCGAGAGACTGCCGGGTTTGCCGGGTTTTTCCAGCGGCCTGCAGTTGGTTTTTATCAACGGCCGCTACGCGCCGCATCTTTCTCAGCTGACGGAATCGGACCAAGCCTGCGCGGGCAGCCTCGCGGCATGGCTTAAAAACGATCCCGATAAAATTCAGCCCTGGCTGGCGCGTGAAGGCCACGCCTCGGCCTTTGCCGCACTGAACACGGCCTTTTTCTCGGATGGAGCCGTGGTTTATTTGCCCAAGGGCGCGCAGCCTAAGGAACCGATACGCCTGCTTTTTATCTCGACTCCGTCCCCCGAGCCGACAGCCGTTTATCCGCGCATCTTGATCGTCGCCGAATCCGGCGCGGGCGCGGTGGTTGTTGAGGAATATGCGGGCTTGGACGGGAGTGTGTGCTTTAACAATGTGGTCGCCGAAATAGAACTGGGCGACAACGCCGGCCTGGAGCACTATAAAATCCAGCGTGAAAGCCCGGCGGCCTTTCACGTGGCCTCGACAGAGGTGCGCCAGGGCCGCGACAGCCGCTATGTCTCGCACTCGCTTTCCTGGGGCGGCAGCCTGACGCGTAACGATGTGAGCGTTCTGCTTGACGCGGAGGGCGCCGGCTGCAGTTTAAACGGCCTTTACATGGTTTCGGGCACTCAGCTTGTGGATAATCACACCAAGATCGATCATGCCCGGCCGCATACCACGAGCCGTGAGTTGTACAAAGGCGTTTTAGACGGCCGTTCCCGCGCGGTTTTCAACGGCACCATTATCGTGCGGCCCAACGCTCAGAAAATTTCCTCGGTGCAAGCCAACAGGAATTTACTGCTTTCCGAACACTGCCGGGTCGACACCAAGCCGGAATTCAAGATTTTCGCCAATGATGTGCAGTGCAAGCATGGGGCCACCATCGGCCAGCTTTCCTCCGAGGCCATTTTTTATCTGCGCTCGCGCGGCATTGAGGAGCAGGAGGCCCGGCGAATTCTGGTTTATGCGTTTATGAGCGAGATGGTCGAGCTTATCGGCCTTAGGCCCCTGAGGCGGGCCTTGAGGCACTATGTTTGATATCAAAAAGATCCGCGAGGATTTCCCCATCCTGCGCCGCAAGGTGCACGGAAAACCCCTGGTTTATTTCGATAACGCCGCCACCACGCAAAAACCCAGGAGCGTGATCGCGGCTTTGACCAATTTCTACGAGAACCACAACGCCAATATCCACCGCGGGGTGCACACCCTTTCCGATGAAGCCACGCAGCTGGTGGAAGACAGCCGCAAGAAAACTGCGGCTTTCATCAACGCTGGATCACCCGAAAGCATTATCTTTACGCGCAACGCCACCGAATCGATCAATCTGGTAGCCCAGGCCTGGGGCCGGAAATTTTTGGGGCCTCAAGACGAGATATTGCTCACCGAAATGGAGCATCACTCAAACCTGGTCCCCTGGCAAATGCTTTGCCAAGACAAGGGGGTGCGCCTGCGCTTTATTCCCGTTACGGAGCAGGGCACGCTGGATGTGGAGGCAGCCTTCCGCATTATTACGCCTAAAACCAAGTTAGTCGCTTTCACCGCGGCTTCCAATGTGCTGGGAGTCATCAATCCGGTCGAGGAATTGGTCAGGCTGGCCAAAAACCATGGGGCCAGGACCTTGGTTGACGCCTGCCAATGGGCGCCGCATATTCCCATGGACGTTTCCCGCTGGGATTGCGATTTCCTGGCTTTTTCTTCGCATAAGATGCTGGGCCCGACCGGCATCGGGGTTTTATACGGCAGGCCGCAATTGCTGGAAGCCAGCAACCCCTTTCTGGGGGGCGGGGACATGATTCAGAGGGTGTTTTTGGAGCGCTTCACGCCCAATGTTTTGCCGCATAAGTTCGAGGCGGGCACCCCGAATATCGCCGACACAGTAGCGTTCGGGGCGGCCTTGGATTATCTGGGCCGCGTTGGGCTTGCGGCTATCCGCG
>MGUO01000238.1:0-3794 GCA_001800015.1 Elusimicrobia bacterium RIFCSPHIGHO2_02_FULL_57_9 | reverse complement strand
ATGACCTTGGCCCGGCGGGCCATGGAACTATTAACGGCCGAGCCGGGCGTGACGGTTTACGGCTCGAAGGACATGGCCAAGCGCGGCGGCCTGATTTCCTTCAACATAGACGGCGTGCACCCGCACGACGTGGGCACGGCCTTTGATTTGGAAGGCGTGGCCATCCGCGCGGGGCATCATTGCTGCCAGCCGCTGATGATGAAGCTGAAAGTCAGCGGCACGGCGCGGGTGAGCTTTTACCTTTATAATACCCTTGAAGAGGTCGAATTGATGGGCCGGGTTTTAAGAAAGACCCGGGAGTTTTTTATGCCGGCGGTGAGCTGATGACCCAAGGCGACGGCGAGCTGCA
The DNA here is from genome assembly GCA_001800015.1 of Elusimicrobia bacterium RIFCSPHIGHO2_02_FULL_57_9. Lineage (GTDB taxonomy): Bacteria > Elusimicrobiota > Elusimicrobia > UBA1565 > UBA9628 > O2-02-FULL-57-9. The sequence goes on along the minus strand of MGUO01000238.1, from coordinate 3,445 downwards.
GGACCTTTATCGCGAAGTGCTGCTGGATTATTTCCGCAGCTCGGCGCATAAGGGCCGGATTGACCCCTGCGATTTCCGTTCACACGGCATTAATCCGGTGTGCGGCGATGAGCTCGAATTGACCATGACGGTGAAGAACGGCTGCGTCGACCGCATTTGTTACACCGGCCATGGCTGCGTGATCAGCCAGGCTTCCTGCGCCATGATGGCGGAATCCTTGGAATCCGTGGAGCTTAAGCGGGCCAAGGAATTGATAGCGTCTTTTAAGAATATGCTTTTGTCCCAGTCGCCGCTTGGGTCCGTGCCCGCGGAAATCGAAGTCCTTAAGTCCTTGGAGGGGGTGCGTAAATACCCCATGCGCGTTAAATGCGCCACCTTGGCTTGGAATACCCTGGCCCAGGGCTTGGCAGGAAACTGCAAAGGCCGCTCAGCCGAGTTCCAGGAGATCGAGCCATGATCAGTTTTAAGCAAATCGGTTTGGCCCTGCAGCCGGTCTTCGATCCGGAAATCCACATCAGCATCGTGGATTTAGGCTTGGTTTACGGCGCACAAATCGACCAGGAGAACGAGTCGGTCAAGGTGACCATGAGCCTGACCACGCCGGCCTGCCCTTATGGGCCGATGCTGTTAGCTTCCGTTCATGGGGCTTTGGCCAAGGTTTCCGGAATCAAGGATGTCGACGTGGATTTGACCTTCAGCCCGGCGTGGGATCCGCGGGTTATGGCCAGCGAAGAAGCCAAGGACCAGCTGGGGCTGTATTAAGATGACGCGAGGGGGCTGAGCCATGAGAATAACCAGTTCCGTCGAATATGCCGCCCGTTTGATGGCCGGGCTCTCGCGCCTCCACGGCCAAACCCCGGTGGCGGCCGAGAAACTTTCCGAATCGGAGAACGTTCCCACCGGTTACGTCAATCAAATCCTTTTGCGCTTGAAGCGCGCGGGGCTGGTGGAAAGCCACCGCGGCATCGGCGGCGGCTATAATTTGTCCCGTCCTCCGCAGCAGATTCGCTTGAGCCAGGTCGTGCGCGCCGTGGAAGGCGAAATATTCGAAAGTGTCTGCGGCAGATACGAGGCCGGCAAAAAGGACTGCCATCATCAGGGCGACCATTGCGGCATCTCGCCGGTGTGGCAGAGGCTGGGGGCCCTGATCGAGGAATATTTTGACGGCATCACCTTGGCCGATCTTATCGCGGTGAAACTGGAGTCCTGCGAAAAGCTGAAAATGTTTCTGGATAGGGAGAGCTATGCCTACGCTAAAAGAGAGAGTGGAAAAAGTTCTTGAGAAGATCCGGCCCTATATACAATCGGATGGGGGGGATATTTCTTTGGTCGATGTTCATGAAGATACCGGGATCGTGGAGGTTTCCTTGCATGGGGCTTGCGGGACCTGTCCCAGCTCCACCGCGACTTTGAAAGGCGGCGTCGAGCGCATGGTCAGGCAGGAAATTCCCGAAATCAAGGAAGTAGTCACCGTCTGAAGCGCATTGATCTTCATACCCACTCCCGTTATTCCGACGGGACCGCCACTCCGCAGGAATTAGTCGCCCGGGCTAAGCTTGCGGGGGTGGCTGTTGCCTTCCTGACCGACCATGACACGGTTTCCGGTTTTCCCGAGGCGATGTCCGCGGCAAAAGCCGTGGGCGTCGATTTGCGCTGCGGCATCGAGATCAACACGGTTTATAAAGATAATCTTCACATTCTGGGCTACGGCATCCGTTGGCAAGACGCCGGATTTCAAGAGCGCCTGCGTGAATTCCGTTCGCGCCGCGTCCTGCGCGTTCAGCGCATTGTGGAAAATCTGCGCCGGCACGGCCTGAATATTTCTTTCGAGGATGTCTCGGGGTTCTCCCGGGATACTTTGGGACGGCCTCATGTGGCCGACGCCTTGCGGCGCAAAGGGATAGTTCACAGCCGCCAGGAAGCCTTTAACCGGTTTCTGATCCGCGGGAAACCCGGTTATGTGGACTCTCTGGGCCCTACTCCTGAGCAAGCCATCGCCCTGATCAAGGACGCCGGAGGCTTTTGCAGCGTGGCCCACCCCGACACAGCGGGCGGCGGACAGGAGATCGCGCATTGGACTAAGTGCGGCATCGAGGGGCTTGAGGTTTATTACAGCACCCACACCCCATCGGATATCGTGCGCTACAACGACCTGGCCGAAAGCCTCGGGTTGATCCCCACCGGCGGCACGGATTTCCATGGTCCCAGCAGCGGGCGCGATCAGCGCCTGGGGGTGGACGTCCCGGAGGAAATATACGACCGTTTCATGGGAAGGTTGGCAAAATGCTGATCATCGCCCATCGCGGGGCCAGCGGCCATGCCCCGGAGAACACCATGGTGGCTTTTCGCCTGGCCCTGGAGACGGGGGCTCAAGCCGTCGAATTAGACGTGCATCAGACCCAGGACAACGAATTGGCGGTCATCCACGATTTCGATCTTAAGCGCGTGGGCCGGCCTAAGCGCCGGAGCAAAATTAAAAATATGACTTGGGACGAGCTTTCCAAAGCGGACGTGGGTTGCTGGTTCGGTAAAAAATTTAAAGAAGAACATCCGCCGCGTTTAGAGGATGTTCTCAGCCTGGCCGAAGGCCGCGCTGAGGTTCATATCGAGCTTAAAGCGGGCTCGCGTATTTATCCAGGCATCGAGCGGCGCGTTCTGGATTTGCTGCGCCGGCGCCGGGCCTTGGACTGGACGCCGCTGTCAAGTTTTGATCATCAGGCTCTTTTTAATTTGCGGGCATTATCGCCGCAGGCGCGCCTGGGCTATCTTCTGGGGGCAACCCCAATGACGAGGGCTTATCGAGAAATGGCGGAGCTTAAAGTGGAAAGCCTCAACATCAGCCGTCGGCAAATCAACGCGCGCAAAGTGCAAACCGCGCATGACAAAGGCTTGAAAGTGCTGGTTTATACTGTTAACGCGCAGCAGGAGCTGGACGGATTGGCGGCAATGGGGGTGGACGGGGTTTTCGCCAATTTCCCGGAGCTCAAACCCTCATGAAAGAGATAAAAGCCGCCGAACCCGCGGCCCGGCAATTAAGCGCGGAGTCCGACCGGCTTTTCGCCTCCGGTCTAGCCGATCTCGGCTATGGCGGGCAGGATATCGAGAGATGCGCGCGGTTGACCTGGAAAATCAACAGTCTTAAAAAGATCAGAAAGGCCGTTATCCCCGCGCATGTCTATCAGAGAGCCGAGATATTGCACGGCGTCGCCGATTTTATCGGGGATTCCTATAAGTTATCCAAGCAATGCTCCGAGACCAAGGCCGACGTCATCGTTTTCTGCGGCGTGCGCTTCATGGCGGAAACCGCCAAGATTCTCAATGCGGACAAGCAAGTGCTGCTGCCGGCCTTGGAGGCGGGCTGTTCCTTATCCGAGAGCATCACGGCTCAAGACGTGCGGCAGGTCAAGGCCGGCAGCAGCACTTGCTTGTCCGCATTGAGAATCTT
>MGUO01000237.1:4956-9667 GCA_001800015.1 Elusimicrobia bacterium RIFCSPHIGHO2_02_FULL_57_9 | reverse complement strand
CCAGCTAGGCCGCAATGTGGGCCAGACCGCGGCCTTGGCGGCAGGCATCAAGCAGTGCGGGGGGGAGCTGATCGTTTGCCTGGACGCCGACAGGCAAAACGACGCCGCCGATATACCCCTTCTCATCGATAAGCTTAACGAAGGCTATGACGTGGTCAGCGGCTGGAGAAAAAACCGTAAAGACGCCTGGCTTAACCGGCGGCTGCCTTCCCAGCTTGCCAATAAGCTGATCTCCTGGATTACAGGGGTGCCGCTGCACGATTACGGCTGCACCCTTAAGCTTTACCGCGCCAAGTACCTTAAATCCCTGCGTCTTTACGGGGAAATGCACCGCTTTGTTCCGGCTTTCGCCGGATTTCTCGGGGCCCGCATCGCGGAGCTGCCGGTAAATCATAGGCCTCGGACGCGCGGAACCTCCAAGTACGGAATATCCCGGACTTTCAAGGTGCTTCTCGATCTGCTGACCGTAAAATTCATGGACGCTTATATGGCCAAACCCATTTACCTTTTCGGAGGGGGCGGTTTTGTCATAAGCCTGCTGGGGGTGATTCTAGCCGCCCTTACACTTTATAAGAAATTTTTCCTAGGCATTTTCGTCAAGGATCAGCCTTTATTCCAAGTGTCCATTTTCTTCGGCCTTATCGGCTTTCAGTTGATTCTGCTGGGCCTGCTGGCTGAAATCCTGATCCGCGTCTATTTTGACATCAAGGATAAGCCCTCCTATTTCATCCGCCACAGCATAGGCTTTGACTTTGACTCGGAAGTAAAATAGAATACCCTCCGGAGAATCTCATGCCCAACCCTAAAAGAAGACACACGCGCTCGCGCCGCGACAGCCGCCGTTCGCAGAACTGGAAGTTGGACCGTCTTTCCATGAGCCCGTGCGCCAACCCCGACTGCGGGCGCTTGCGCCCGCCCCATACCGTTTGTCCTCATTGCGGGTTTTACAACGGGAAGATCGCGGTGGTGCCCAAGCGCAAGGAAAAGACCGGCGAAGGCGGAGAAAAGAAGTAGCCCGCGCCCTCAGCGGCAATGAAAATCGCCCTCGACGTCGCGGCCGGCGACTACGGCCTGCTCCCCAATATTAGGGGCGCCGTTATAGCGGCCGAACAATGGGGCATTGACGTCACCTTGGTCGGCCCGGCGGCGCAAACCCGGCAGGAATTGGCCGCCCGAGGCATTCCCAGCGGCGACAATCGTTTCGAGATCGTGGATTGCGACTCGATCATCGCAATGGCTGCGGAGCCCGCCGCAGCCTGCCGTTCCAACCGGAATGCTTCAATTATGGTTTGCGCCGAACTGGCCGCCAAGGGTCGGACGGACGGAATGGTTTCAGCCGGCAATTCCGGCGCCGCCATGGTCTCGGCTTTATGGCATTTAAGGCGCCTGCCGGACATATTGCGGCCCGCGATAGCTGTCCCCGTCCCGACTTTAGCCGGGATGTCGGTTTTGCTTGACGCGGGCGCCAACGTCGATTCCAAACCTTGGCATTTGCTGCAATTCGCCATCATGGGCTCGATTTACGCCCGGCATATACTTAAAATAGAGCGGCCCAGAGTGGGTCTGCTTTCCATCGGGGAAGAGAAAGGCAAGGGAAATGATCTAGTCAAAGAGACGTTTCCTTTGCTAAAATGCAGCGGCCTAAATTTTTTCGGCATGGTGGAGGGCCGCGATATTCCGGCCGGCGGAATCGACGTGATCGTCTGCGACGGCTTTGTAGGCAACGTTGCCGTAAAGCTCATGGAAGGCATGGGGTTGGCGCTGTTTAAGAAGCTTAAGGGGCAAGTCCTCGATAATTTATTTTACAAGTTCGGGGGCTGGATTCTAAGCAGGCCTTTGGGACAGCTCAAGAAAATGCTGAGTTACGACGAATACGGCGGAGCGCCGCTGCTCGGGGTTAACGGCAACGTTGTTATTTGCCACGGCAAATCCAATGCCAAGGCCGTTGCCGAAGCGCTGCGCGTGGCCAAGGATATGGCGGGACTCGGCGTCAATGAGCAAATTAAAAAAACCCTCGCGGATATGAAGTTGAATTTCGAGATGTCAGGAGTGTGATATGACCACGCAAACAGAGGCGCAAACCGTCGCGTCAACGGGGTCTCGGCTTAAAGACAGAGTCGCGATCATTACGGGTGCGGCCCAAGGCATCGGCTTGGCCACCGCGGAGTTATTCTGCGCGCAGGGCGCCAAGGTCGTGTTGGTTGATGTCGACGCCAATCTCGTCGCTAAATCAGCCCAAAACATCGCTGCTTCGGGAGCCCCGGCCCTGGGAATTAAGTCGGATGTCACCAAATTCGAGGACTGCGAAGCCGTGGCCAAGGCCGCCTTGGATAAGTTCGGCAAGATCGATGTTTTGGTCAACAATGCGGGCATCACCCGGGATAATTTATTGATAAGGCTGCCCGACGCCGATTGGGACCTGGTGCTTGGCGTTAACCTTAAAGGCGCTTTTAATTTCACGAAGGCCGTGATCCGGCCCATGCTCAAGGCCCATTACGGCCGCATCATAAACATTGCATCGGTGGTCGGCGTCGAGGGCAACGCGGGGCAGGCCAATTATTCGGCCTCCAAGGCGGGCTTAATCGGGCTAACTAAATCCTGCGCCCGGGAATTTGCCACGCGCAACATCCTTGTCAACGCGGTAGCGCCCGGTTTTATCCGCACGCGCTTAACCGACGCCATCCCAGAGCCGGAAAAAGCGAAGCTGCTCACGAAAATTTTGCTGGGGCGGATGGGTGAACCCATCGATATCGCCCGAGCCGTGCTGTTCTTGTCATGTGAAGATTCATCTTATGTCACCGGCCATGTGCTTCATGTTAATGGCGGTGGATACATGTAAAGGGGGGAAGACAATGGCGGATGCAACCGTTGCGGACCGCGTAAAGCAGATTATCGTTGAGCAGTTGGGCGTCGACGCAGCCGAGGTGACTCCTCAGGCTCACTTTGTTAACGACCTGGGAGCGGATTCTCTGGATACCGTCGAACTCGTGATGGCCTTGGAAGAGGAATTCGACACTGAAATTCCGGATGAACAGGCCGAGAAAATCCAGACCGTCGGCCAGGCCATCGACTACATCCAGGCTCACGCGAAGAAATAAGCGTTACGGGGGCGGAAGTGCTTAAGCCCCTTGAGGGGGTCATCGGGTACCATTTCAAGAATCCCGGCTATTTGCGGGAAGCCTTGTCGCACAAGTCTTTCGCTTCCGAGAGCAAATCAGGGGTTTGCAACGAGAGGCTGGAATTTCTTGGAGACAGCGTGTTGGCGGCGGTGGTCGCCCACCAACTCTACATAAAGCATCCGGGGGAAAACGAAGGCAGCCTGTCCAAGAAAAAGGCGCAGCTGGTATCCCGCCAAAACTTGGCGCGTTGGGCCTGCGAGCTTAACTTGGGGGCTTATATCTATCTGGGAGTCGGGGAAGAGAGCTCAGGCGGCAGAACGCGACTGAGTCTCTTGGGCAATACGCTGGAGGCGCTGATAGGAGCCATGTATTTAGACGGGGGGTATCAGACGGCCGAGCGCTTTATCGCGCACGGCCTGATGCGCCACGCAGAGCCGGAACAGGCCGATTATAAGAGCCGTCTTCAGGAGTGCCTGCAAAAAAAGTACAAAATGCCGCCCACTTATGAAACGACGCATGCCGCGGGACCCGACCATGATAGGACGTTTCATATGGTAGTGCATTTAGGCAAGAAGATTCTAGGGCGCGGCGAAGGCAAGAATAAGAGGCAAGCCGAGCAAGCGGCGGCGCGCAATGCCCTGGAGATGATGAGTCAGAAGGTCTAGGAGGCTGCAATGGATTACGATTTTACCGAACAGCAGAATGATATCGTGGAATTGGCCCGGATGATCGGCGAACAGAAGATCAAGCCGGTCCGCGAGCACTACGATCAGACCGAGGAATTCCCCTGGCCCGTGATCGAAGAAATCCGCAAGGCCGATCTTTTCGGGGTTTACTTGCCCGAGCAATACGGGGGCCTGGGCGGAGGCGTTATGGAGCTGGTGCTTGTCGCCGAGACCTTTTCCCGCTTTTGCGCCGGCATCGCCTTGTCGGTGGCCGCCTCCGGCCTTTGCGCCATTCCCATCCTGATCTTCGGCAATGCCAAGCAGCGCGAGAAGTGGCTGCCCGACCTGGCTTCCGGCAAGCGCCTCGGAGCCTTCACCATTACCGAACCAGCCGCCGGCTCGGATGCCACCGCCACCAAGGCCACCGCGAGACTGGAAGGCGATCATTATATTCTTAACGGCATCAAGAACTTCTGTTCCAGCGGCAACGCGGCCGAGATCTACACGTTGTTTGCCTCCACCAACCCTAACCGCGGAGCCCGGGGAATCTCGGCCTTTGTCGTGGAAAAGGGAACTCCCGGATTTACCTTCGGGAAAAAAGAGCATAAGATGGGCATCCGCGCCTCGCCGACTTACGAGTTGGTCTTTAACAACTGCAAGATTCCTAAGGAGAACCTATTGTACAAGGAAGGCTACGGCCTTTTTGTGGCGCAATCAACCTTCGACCAATCACGCCCCGGAGTGGCCGCGCAGGCCTTGGGGATAGCCCAGGGGGCCTTGGATGAAACCATGGCTTATATCCGGGTGCGCAAGCAATTCAACCAGACCATCGCCAGCTTCCAGGCCATCCAGCACATGATGGCGGACTGCGCCACGGCCATTGAATCCAGCCGCGCCCTTCTCTACGCCACGGCTAAGGCGATGGAT
>MGUO01000237.1:4203-4903 GCA_001800015.1 Elusimicrobia bacterium RIFCSPHIGHO2_02_FULL_57_9 | reverse complement strand
ATCGGCCATGTGCAAGGTTATATGCTCCGATACGGCCATGAAAGTCGCCACCGACTGCGTGCAGATGTGCGGCGGCATCGGCTACATGCGCGATTTCCCGGTCGAAAAATTCATGCGCGACGCCAAAATTACGCAGATCTATGAGGGAACCAACCAGATCCAGCGCAATGAAATCGCCATGATGATGATCAAGGAAGCGGCTTCCAAGCAAAAAGAGCAAGTGGCGGCCTAAGGTGATCGGTCGAGAATTCCTGCGCTGCGCTCGTTACGCCGGCGCGGCCACGGGACCCAACATCAAGAGGGCCCTGTTGGGCAAGCCGCCGCAATACTCCCCCGACCGCGATTTCGACACTCTGCATATCGCGCTTGATCTGGCGATTGACTTTAAAAATCTCGCGATTGCTGCGACCTGCCGCACCACCATCCGGGCTTTCCGCGGTGATTTGCGCCAGCTTCAGTTTGACGCCGTGGGGTTCACGGTTTTTGCGGCGTCGGTTGACGGCCGGCGGGTTGCTTACGTCTTAAAAGGCGGCAAGCTGCGCCTGCGCCTGCCGCGGCCTCTGGCGGAGTCGCAAGAAGCCTCCGTGGTCGTGCGTTACCGGGTGGTCAAACCGCAAACGGGCATGCATTTCGTCTATCCCGGCAAGCACAACCCGCGCAATCCAGTCCAGCTCTGGAGCCAAAGCCAGCCCGAGGACGC
>MGUO01000237.1:1861-4179 GCA_001800015.1 Elusimicrobia bacterium RIFCSPHIGHO2_02_FULL_57_9 | reverse complement strand
ACTCCATTTATCTCATCAGCCTGGCGGCCGGCAAGTTTTCCGAGATCACCGAGCAATGGGAAAATATTCCGGTTACTTATTATTGCGAGAAAGGCCGGGAGGACGATGCGCGCCGCGGCTTTGCCAAAACAACCAAGGTCCTGGAGTTTTTCTCAAGCCAAACCGGGGTGCGCTATCCTTACGGGAAATACGCCCAGGTCGCCGTGGCCGAGTATCCGGGCGGCATGGAGCATACCACCTGCACCACGCAGACCGACGCGATCCTTATCGATAAGCGGGCCGCTCTGGATAACGACTTGGACTTGCTGGTGGCCCACGAACTGGCGCATCAGTGGTTCGGCGATCTGGTCACCTGCCGCGACTGGTCCCATGCCTGGCTTAACGAGGGCTTCGCCACTTATTTCGAGGTACTGTTCCAGAAGCATGACAAGGGCGGCGATGAGGCGGATTACGAGCTTTATCATAACGCCAAGGTTTATTTCGACGAGGAATCGCGGCGCTATCGCCGTCCCATCGTCTGCAACACTTTCAAATACCCTTGGACGGTTTTTGACCGCCACACCTATGAGAAGGGCTGCTGGGTTCTGCGCATGCTCCATAACGAATTGGGCGAGGATTTGTGGTGGAAAGTTATCAACCATTATTTGCGCAAATTCCGAGATCAGTCCGTGGAAACCGCCGACTTGATTGAAACCATCGAGGAAGTTTCGGGGCGCAATCTAAAACCATTTTTCGATCAGTGGATATTCAAGAACGGCCATCCCAGCTTCCGCCTGCACTATGGCTGGGACGCCAAGACCAAGAAAGGCAATCTGTGGGTGCTGCAAACCCAGGACATCTCGCAAGACTGCCCGCTGTTTAAAACCTCGGTCGAAGTGCGCTTTACCGGCCCTGGCTGGACCAAGAATTTTAAGGAAAAAATCTCGGAGAAAGAGCACCGTTTCTCCTTCAGACTGCCCTCGGAACCTTTCAATGTTGAATTTGATCCGGATCATCTGATTCTCAAAAAAATGACTCTGCGCAAGCCTCAAAAGATGTGGGCCTTCCAGCTGATTAAAGGGCGCAGCGCCTGGAGCCGGTTTGCGGCCGCCGCTCCGGTGGCGCAATGGGGGGACGCGGCCTCATTGGAAATGCTTGAGCGCGCCATCCGCCGAGAGCCTTTCTGGGGGGCGGCCTGCGAAATGGTCAGGGCCTTGGGCTCGGTTAAAACCGAAAGCGCTTTCCAGCGCCTGAAGGGGCTTCTTAAAATTAAGAACCCGAAAGTTCGCCGCGTGGTTATCGAGGCCCTGTCTCAATTTAGTCATCCCGCAGCAGGTCCGCTGCTGGCGCCCTTCGCCCGCCGCGACCCGAGCCTCCATGTCCAAGCCGAAGCCTGCCGCGCCCTGGGCGCCTTGCGCGACCCCAAATGGCTGCCATTGCTGCGCTCCAAGCTCAAGGAGAGATCGTATCGGGACGTGGTAAGCTCGGGGGCTTTGTCGGGCCTGGCCTCAAGCCGGGACGTCTCGGCGTTGGAAATTCTGCGCCGCAACAGTCTCCCGCCCCACAGCGCTTATCATAGGCTTACCGCCATCCGCGCGCTTTCCGATTACTATAAAATATGGCCCGATGCAGTGCCCTGGATTTGCAATCTTATCACCGATCCCGATGAGCGCGTCAATCTCTACGCCATCACCCTGCTTGGACAATTAGAGGATGAGCGCGCTCTTGGCGCCTTGCAAACCGCCCAAAAAGACCCCAACAGCCGGGTGCGCGCCTACGCCGACGAGGCGGTGGAAAAAATCAGCGCTGGCATTGAAGCTAAAAACAACAAGAAAAAATAACTTAACTACAGATTAATCGGATTTTTCCGCGGAGATAAGGCCCAGGTCAATGCCCTTGACCACGGCTTCGGTGCGGTTGCTCACACCCAGCTTCTGGAACATGCTGTTCAAGTGATTTTTCACGGTTTTGACGCTGCAGTCAAGCTTGCTGGCGATTTCCTTGTTGGACTGGCCGCGTCCCAGCAGGGCCAGCACCTTGATCTCGGTCTTGGTCAGGGCGACCAAGGAGGCTTCCGCCGAGGCATTCCCCATTTGGCGCAGGCCGTCGATGAGCTTGCTCATCACCGGCTGGGGGATCATGACCCCCTGGTTGGCGAAGGCTTTTAGGGCGTTGACCAGCTCGGAAGCGGGCAGCATTTTAGAAAGATAACCATTGGCCCCAGCTTGGATGGCTTCCATCACATGGGACTCGTCCTCGAAGGAAGATAGGATGAGCACGTTGGTGTTAGGGCATTCTTTGTGAATAAGGCGGGTAGCCTCGATGCCGTCCATGTGGGG
>MGUO01000237.1:1679-1824 GCA_001800015.1 Elusimicrobia bacterium RIFCSPHIGHO2_02_FULL_57_9 | reverse complement strand
GTGATACCTTCGCGAAACAGGGTCTGGTCGTCGGCGATGACTACCGTGATTTTCTTTTTTGCCACCGGTATATTCTAACGGGCTGGCCCCCCCTTGTCAAGACAAATTCCGGTTTAATTTTTATAAACTTCGCGGGTGGCGACCC
>MGUO01000237.1:0-1575 GCA_001800015.1 Elusimicrobia bacterium RIFCSPHIGHO2_02_FULL_57_9 | reverse complement strand
TATATCGCCAAAGTCAGCGAGGAAGTGGGCTACGGGCTTTTCGCTTGCCGCCGACTGCGTCCCGGTAAAATAATCGGGGAATATACGGGGCATCTATCCCGCGATTGGTTCGCCGTGATTAAGAAGCCCTCGGACATGAACCCCTATCTGCTTAAATTTCCTTTCAAGTCGACGTATGCCATAGATGCCCGAAAAGGGGGCAATGAAACCCGATTCATAAACCATTCCTCGCGCCATAAAAATGTCAGGCGGGCCTGTATCCTCCATGAGGGCATGCCGCGCGTGATTTTTATAATCGCCAAGGCCATACCAAGGCACGGGCAGCTTCTTCTCGACTACGGAAGAAATTATCGGAAGATGTCCCCTCCTTAGGGTTGTTATGTTCGTCGATCAACCGAACAATACACAACCTGGGGAGGGGACCTCTAGATGATTATCAGACGTTATATTACAGCCTGATTTTTATTGATGGGTAACCCGAGCTGTTTAATTTACGGGCGCTTCCTCAATTCCATCGGCTTCAAAAATGGGGCCTGCTGTAATATCCCCATTACGAGGCCGGCCCAATCCACCATATAGAATGACTCTTTTGCCTTTGGTTGCTGATTCAATTACCGGCAGGGCATCGACGTCCTTTTTGGCGAAATACCAGTTTTCCCTAATGCTTCCGTGTGCTAGGATTTCTTTTCCTTGATATGCACCCTCATCAATCTGAAATCTGCCATGATACGTCCCGTAAGACTTTAATGCCCAAAGTTGCAGGTCTTTAAAGACACCAACAATCTTCGATTTTTTGCTAAGAACTATATTCTCCCAAACCGGAGATGCTTTTCCGAAAGGTCTACTCTGAACATTCCTCCCCAATAGTCCATCAGACGGCCTTCTCTCTTAGAGCCAACCGCATTGGCAACAAAAACAATTTCATTAAGCCTATCGCGGCAAAAAAGATTCCGCCCTTTCCAACGGCTGGCCATCTTTAGCGTCTGTTGCTTGGTGACAAAGGCTTGTCGAATCGCATTATATTGAACTGGAATCGGCACTGATCTCACTACCCGGCCATAATACGTATAGCCGCCCTCAGCGACCAGGGCATAAACTTCAACTGGGACTTGTGATAACGGATCACCGCCGTTTGTAAAAACCTGGAACTCATAACTTGGAATGGAGACTTCCTTGAACTGACCGCAATCGTCATATCCTCCAATATTAATAACCTGGGCTGCATCGGAATAGGCGTTGATCAGCTCATCCTGAGCCAAGAGTATATTATGATCCAATCCCATCAAGAAAATGGATATAATGGCGGCCTTCCTGAATTTTTCCATAAATTTCTCCTAATCTTCTCAAAAGCATTAAATTTATTTTATATCAGGATCAATCATGCCTGCATAGGCCCTTCGGTGCCGCCTTGATCAGCTAAAAGACCTATTTAAAATAGGTCTGCTTGGTCAATTTGGATTGACACTTTTTGGACACCAAGAGAATACGGAAAAATTTGGAGCCGCGCATTTGAATAGTGTAAAATGTAACTGTTTTCAATAGAATTAATTTAGCGGCGCGGTACCAGGCGCGGAG